>JANNMQ010000387.1:0-3429 GCA_031398045.1 Rubrivivax sp. | reverse complement strand
CCAGCAGCTTGCGTTTGGTGTCCTGCACCTGCTGGCCAAAGTGGCGGTAGTGGTTGATGTCACGCAAGCCCCATGCACGTTCACGTTCGCGCAACGCGGCCACGCTGTCGGCCACGGCCAGGCTGCCATTGCGCGCATGGCGGGCATAGATGCGCAGCGAGCCACCGTGTGTGGGCAGTTCTTCCACATCAAACAGCACCAGGCCGTGCGCAGCGAAGATCTGCTCCACCGTGCCAAACGACAGATAACTGAAGTGCTCGTGGTAGATGGTGTCGAACTGGTTGCCTTCCATCAGCCGCTGCAGATGCGGAAACTCCATCGTGATGACGCCATGTGCCGCCAGCAGTTCACGCATGCCCTGCACAAAGTCATTGATGTCGGGCACATGCGCCAACACGTTGTTGCCCAGCACCAGGTCGGCCTGCCCGTGTTCGCGTGCGATGGACAACCCCGTGGCGCGGCCCAGAAACTGCACCGTGGTGGGCACGCCACGTTCGATGGCCACCTGCGCCACGTTGGCTGCTGGCTCCACACCCAGCACGGGCACACCGGCAGCCACAAAGTGCTGCAGCAAGTAGCCGTCGTTGCTGGCAATTTCCATCACCTTGCTGCGTGCACCCAGGCCAAAACGCTGCAGGGCCATGTGGCTGTAGCGGCGTGCATGTTCCACCCAGCTGCTGGCGTAGGAAGAGAAGTAGGCGTATTCGCTGAAGATGTTGTCAGGTGCCACCAACTGCGGCAGCTGCACCAAAAAACAGTGTTCACAAACCCGCGCGTGCAGCGGGTAGAAGGGCTCCATGTGCTGCAGCTGTTCGGTGCTGATATGCGACTGGCACAGCGGGCTCATGCCCAGGTCGACAAAAGTGGTGCGCAGGGTGTGGCCACAAAAGCGGCAAGCGGGTGCGGTGGCGGTTGCTGATGGGCTCATCATCAGGTCTGGTGACAGTTCGTGTAACGCATCGGGTGACGTATCGGATGAAGCTCGGGCGTTGTGTGATGGCGAACGTGGCTGGATCGGCTTTCAAAACCACTGGATTGCACGCAGCTGCAGGGCCATTCGCTTTCAGGTGCTGAGCCTGCGTGACCAGCTGATCAGCCGGGCCCAGGTGGGTGATGACCGCGTTGTGGACATCAGCCTGTGGGCCACCGCAGTCGGCATGAACAGCACGCCGGCGGCCCATACGCGCATCATCAAACGGTCCAAGGTGCTGTAGCCAGGGCATTCCTTCAGGGATTGGTGCATCAGTTGCCACAAGGACGACGCGTTGTCGTGTGCAAAGGGGTGCTGCTCCGGCGCCAGACGCCATGAAATGATGCGGTGGCGCACATGGGGGGGCAAAGTCAAAAAAGGACCTGTCACGTCAATACCCGAGCGTTGACGCAGCAACTGCAAGCTGCGGTCGCGGCTTTGAATATTCAACCGAACCTCGGCGGCCATGCTGACCTTGAAGTTGCCGGTGTAACCCGGTGCAGTGGGCTCATTCTTGCCGTGCAGACGGTACGAACCCAATGGGCGCCCGGTGTCGATGACGATGCCGTGAAATGGCGCCGTGATGAAGGGCACGGTGTCGGTGCATATCGGCCAGTCAAGCGGCGGCACCGGGAAATAGGGCGCCACGGCCGAACGTCGGTACAGATTGCCACTGCCCGGCGGCCCCGCGTAGTGGCCAAAGCGCCGAATGATGGCCTGCACATCACCTTGGTGCCGGACGAAAGGCACCACGCCGCCCAACTCACGGGCGTTGCTGTCCACCAGGCGCAAAGGAAACTGAACCTTCGCGGTTTCAGGGTTCGCCAGGGCCAGGCATTGCGCCACGGCGTCGGGATCCAACAGGTCGTCGGCATCCAGCCAGATCAGCCATTCACCACGCGCCGCCTCGAACCCCAGGTTGTACCCTTGGCCTTGACCAATGTTCACCGGCTGTTGAACGATTCGAATGCGGTCCCCATAACGCTTTGCAACTTCGAGCGAGTTGTCGGTGGAACCGTTGTCAATAACGACCACCTCGCATGCGGGGTGGGTTTGGCCCAGCGCCGAATCGATGGCTTGATCGAGGAATCGGGCGTAGTTGTAGTTCAGTACGACAACGGTAACCAACATCACGGGTATCCATTGGTCGCAAGCAGCCGCCAACGATCATGTTTTTTTTCGGGCGCTGTTTCGAGTGGTGAACCCATACTCAGCATTCTGTCCCAGCGCACCTTGCCCCGTCATCCCGCAGGCCCGGGATGAGAGGACTCTGATGTGAGCTTGTGTAGAACCGCGCTCGTTTTTTTCATTTGATTACTAATTGTTTCAATTTGCGCCGACGTGTTTTTCGTCAGGACTTGCAACTTTCAACAGTAAGTTGTTTGTCATTAGTTACGACTTCTGTTGCTTGTAGTTGCATTTGAAGCTGAATGACACATTCAGGCTCTCGTTTCGGTCGCAATCAGTCTGGTTGGGCGCAGGGTGTTGGGCGCTGTGAATACGGCCAGGGGCCAAGACCAGTTAGTCTCTGCTCCCACATCCCGGGTGTCGTGAAAACGTGCAGCGGCCCCTAGCATCCGCGGCGTTCGAAACGGTTCGGGACCTTCACGAAGGCTTCGTGTTCGCCGCCAAAACAGAGCTTGCTGTGCCAGATGCATCAGTGCGTGGCACGCCGAAGTGCACAGCCGGTACTGCCGGTGCTGAAGGTTCAGCACCGCAGCATGGGTCGACATGGCGAGGCTGGTTGCAGTTTCAGCCGCATGTTTCTGCCTCTCCCGACACTCATCACCCTTCGTAGCCTCATGTTGGTTCTCTCTTTCTTCAAAAACCGCCGTCGGTCCACCAACACAAAGGCAAGTTCGTTCGTCGCGTGGGCTGCCATGGTGTTGCTGGCAGCTTGCGGCGGTGGTGGCGGATCCACCGTTCCAACTGCGCCTGCGCCTGCGACTGCGACTGCGACAGCCACCTGTGCCGCTCCGGCTGCGCCCAGCCGGCCCGCTGCAACCGTTGACGTGCGCAGTTTCGGTGCGGTGCCCGACGACGGCCGAGACGACACCGCCGCCATTCAGGCGGCACTGAACGCCCTGTCGGCAGGGCAATGGCTGGTGTTTCCGGCCGGCACCTACCAGCACAACGCCAGCTTGTCGGTGCGCACTGCGCGCGTGGTGTTGTGGTCTGAAGGCGCCACGCTGCATGCCACCAACCCTGACGACCAGGCGGTGGTGTTGGGGGCTGATGGCGCTGCCATCTACAACTTCACGCTCACGGCCGTGACCGCCGACCGCCTGTACGCACCTTGGCATGCACGCATCGCTATTTTTGACAGTGCAGAACGCGGCAGCCCCCTGCGCAACAACGTGATTCAAGGCAACCGCGTCATCAACGCGGGTGCTCGCGGCAGCGCCACGGCCAACAGTGCCTCGTCGGCGGGCATCTACGTGGCCTATGCCGACAATTTT
>JANNMQ010000356.1:0-6058 GCA_031398045.1 Rubrivivax sp. | reverse complement strand
TCAACGAACCCGCTTCGTTGTTTGTGGCGGCATTCATTGGCACGCCCAGCATGAATTTGCTGCCCGTGTGTTTTGTCGACGGGCCCGGCGGCGGGCTGCTGCAAGGTGAAGGCATTGCGCTGCCGGCGCCGCCTTGGCTGCGTGGCCGCCTGCAAAGCGCCGACCAGGCGCTGACCGTGGGCCTGCGCCCACAGATGTTGCAGCCGGCTGCCGGCAGCACCGGGCTGACGGTGCAGGTGGACGTGGTGGAGTACCTGGGCACCGAAAGCCAGGTGGTGGGGCACTTGGTGGCGCAGCGCGCTGACGGCTCCACGTTGGCCACCAAAGGCCAGCGCGTCACCGCCACCGTGCCCGGCAACGCACAAGCCCTGTTGCACCAGCCACTGGCACTGACGGCCGCACCCGAACAGCTGCACTTGTTTGACACCACAACCGGCGCCGCCATCCGCCCTTGAAGCGGCCGTCTCATTCCGTACCCATACCCGCAACCACCCGCCCTGGAGACACCCCACCATGCAACGCAGAAACCTTATCCAAAGTGCCGCCATCACCGTGTTTGGCGCCGGCCTGCCCTTCAGCGGTGCCCTGGCACAGAACCGTTATGCCAAATACGCCGGCAAGACGGTGGTGATGAACATCCCCGCCCATCCGCACTACGACGCGATGAGCAAGCTGCTGCCCGAATTCACCAAAGAAACCGGCATCAAGGTGGAGCTGGACAAACTGGCCATTGGCCGTCTGAAAGAAAAACAACTGCTGGAGATGGCCAAGCCGCAAGGCGACTACGACCTGGCCTGCTACATCGTGATGTGGAAGTCGGAATACGTGTCGAAAAAGCTGGTGCAGCCGCTGGAGCCGTTTTTTGCCAACGCGGCGCTGGCCGACCCCAGCTACGACATGAAAGACATCATCCCCATCTACCTGGAAAACCTGGGTCTGGTGGGTGGGCCTAAGGACTATCTGGCAGGGCCTGGCGCCAAACTCTACGGCTTGCCCTACGGCGCCGAGACCTCGGTGCTGGCCTACCGGCGCGACATCTTTGAAAAACACGGCCTGAAGCCGCCAGAAAACTACGAACAGTTTGGCCGGCTGCTGCGCACGCTGAAAGACAAAGAAGGCATTGGTGCGCTGACGTCGCGCGGCCAGGCCGGCCACCAGGCGGTGCACGCCTGGCTGCTGCACCTGAACCCACTGGGTGGCAGCGTGTTTGACGACCAGTGGCGCCCACGCTTCAACGACGCCAAAGGGGTGGCGGCACTGAAGTTCTTGCAGGAGGTGGTGGCCACGGGACCGGCGGGTATTCCGGGCTACGGCCAGGGCGAAGCCAACACCGCGTTTTTGCAGGGCCAGGCCGCGATGTACCTGGATTCGACCTCGCTGGCCGGCGTCATCAACGACCCCGCACGCAGCAAGGTGGCGGGCAAGGTCAGCTGGGCCTTGCACCCAGCGGGCACCCGCCGCTCTTCACAATCGGGCGGGTTGGGTTTGACGATACCGAACAACGCCAAAAACGCCGACGCCGGCTTTTTGCTGCTGCAGTGGTTGACGTCGAAAACACAAGACAAGGCGGTGGCCAAACTGGGCGGCGCGCCGATGCGCAATTCAACCTTGGGCGACGTGGACCTGGTGCGCCAGTACCCCGAGTACATCGTGTTCAAAGAAGCGTTGAAGTATTCCAACCCCGACTGGCGGCCCATCATCGCGGTGTGGGACAAGATCAACGTGCAGGCCTTGGGTGTGGGCATTTCTGAAGCGTTAACAGGTAAAAAGAGCGCAGAAGATGCACTGAACGGCCTGGTGCCGCAGGTAACGCAGATCATGCGCGAGGCTGGCTACAAGGTCTGAACCCGCCGCTCCGGACAGGCCACCATGCGCACGCCGCACTGGGTACCCGCCCTCTTCATCGGCCCGGCCTTGGCCGTGATGGCTGCGGCCTGTTTGTACCCGGTGCTGTCGGCCTTCCAGCTGAGCCTGTTTGACTGGAGCATGGGCACACCTTGGGCCAGTGCGCGCTTTGTGGGACTGGACGGATTCATCTCTGCATTCAGCAATCCACGAGTCTGGTCGTCACTGGCCACCACGCTGATCTTTGCCGCCGTGTGCGTAACGGCAGAAATGGTGCTGGGCATAACGCTGGCGTTGGCGCTGGAGCACCCGGTGCGTGGCATGGCGTTTTTCCGCACGCTGTTCATTTTGCCGATGATGATTGCGCCCATCGCCGTGGGGCTGGTGTGGCGCTATATGTTTGACGCCCAGTTCGGCCTTATCAATGCGGTACTGGGCGTTTTGGGCATCGGCGCCAAAACCTGGCTGGCCGACCCCACGCTGGCCTTCGTGGCCATCGTCATTGCCGACGTCTGGCAGTGGACGCCTTTTGTTTTCATCATGATGATTGCTGCGCTGGCGGGTGTTGACAGCTCGGTGATCGAAGCGTCGCGCATCGACGGCGCACGCTGGTGGCAGATGACCTTTCGCGTCAAGTTGCCGATGGTGATGCACGTGATTGCCATCACGCTGATGATGCGGCTGATCGACGCTTTCCGCGTGCTGGAAGTGGTGTACGTGCTGACCTTTGGCGGGCCCGGTGACAGCACGGAAATCTTGGCGCTGCACATCTACAAAACCGCCTTTGTCGGCCAGCAGCTGGGTGTGGCCGCGGCCATCAGCGTGCTGCTGCTGGTGGTGGTGGCGCTGCTGTCGTGGGGTGCACTGCGCTTGTCCAACCCGATGAAGGGTGACGGCCGATGAAGCGCAAACCCTGGCTGGTGGCCAGCCACTACATGCTGCTGTGTGTGCTGGCTGCTTTGTGTGTGGCACCCATCTTTGTCATCTTTGCCACCAGCCTGCGCCAGCAGGTGCAGATCTTCGCCGAGCCGCTGAACTTCATCTTCATGCCGACGCTGGAAAACTACCGCGCGGTGCTGCAAGAAGACAAGTTTGACCGCTACCTGTGGAACAGCCTCTTTGTGGGCATTGTCTCGACCGTGATCACGCTGGTGCTGGGCTGCATGTGCGCTTATGGCCTGGCGCGTTTTCGTTTTCCTGGCCGCAGCGCGATGGCCTACACCACTTTGTTGTTACGCACGGTGCCGCTGGCGGTGCTGGCCATACCCGTGTTCATGATCTGGAGCCAGTGGGGCCTGGTCAACAGCTTGTGGGGTTTGGTGCTGCTGTATGTGGCCGTAAACCTGCCATTCACGGTGTGGCTGCTCTACGGCTTTGTGCTGCAAGTGCCGGTGGAACTGGAAGAAGCCGCGGCTATCGACGGCTGCGGCCCGGTCAAGGTGTTCACCAAAGTGCTGCTGCCGCTGATGGCGCCGGGGCTGGCGGCAGCGTCCATCTTCACTTTCCGCATCGCCTGGAACGAATTCATCCTGGCGTTGGTGCTGACCGACCGCAGCACGCGCACGCTGCCGGTGGCGGCCAGCCTGTTCATCACCGACATCGGCGTCGACTGGGGCAAGGTAATGGCCATGGGCAGCCTGATTGCGATACCGCCCCTGATCTTCACCTTCGTGGCCGCGCGGCAGATCATCACCGGGCTTACAGCGGGTGCGGTGAAAGGATAAACCGCGCCGCGCGGCGCGGTCAGCTGGGTGACACTAGCGTTTTTGCTCAAAGCTGCCATGCCCGCACCCCGCACGCCGTTGATAGCCGCCATCATCGACCTGGACGGCACGATGGTCGATACGGTGGGCGACTTCGAAGTGGCCCTGCGGCTGGCCCTCGCCGACCTGGGCCTGCCGCCCGTCCACCGCGCTTTCATCATGCGCACGGTTGGCAAGGGCACCGAAAACCTGCTGGCGCGCGCGCTGGCTGAAGTGGCGGCGCCAGCGGACCAGTTTGAGCCCTTGCATCAGCGCTACCAGCATCACTACGTGGCCATCAATGGCCAGCACTCGGCTGTTTACCCAGGGGTGGTGGAAGGCCTGCAGGCGCTGAAAGCAGCGGGATGGCGGCTGGCCTGCGTGACCAACAAACCGGGCGCTTTTGCCCACCCGCTGCTGAAGCTGAAAGGGCTGGACGGCTACTTCGACCACAGCTTCGGCGGCGACGCTTTTGCGCGCAAGAAACCCGACCCGATGCCGCTGCTGGAAACCTGCAAGGCACTGGGCACCACGCCTGCGCAAACGCTGATGCTGGGCGACAGCAGCAACGACGCTGCCGCGGCGCGGGCCGCCGGCTGCCCCGTGGCGCTGGTCAGTTATGGCTACAACCACGGCGAACCGGTGGCAACCGCCGCACCCGATGTCATCGTCGACCGCTTTGATCAGATCCCCCATTGGTTGGGGTGGAACTGAGAGGCTGAGAGTCTTTCGTTGTGCCAGCTGGTCTTGCTGCGCTGCGTCTGGGCTGCCCGCCAGGCGCTGCTAGACTTTGCGTTATGAAGCTTCAGCCCAACCTCCTTGATGCCGCCAGCCGGCCCGGCCCTCGCGCCGTGGGGGCCTGGTTGTGGCGCCGCTCATACCGCCGTCGTTGCTGAACCCGCCCCGGACCTGCCCTGCCCGGTGCCTGGTTTGACTCCCGCGGGCCCCAGCGCCTTGTTTGGGGCCCATCGCCCGACCCGCCGATTCCTTGCTCAGCCAAGGTTCCAGTCGGCACCCGTGTGAACAGGTGTGAGACGTGATCACTGAACTTGAATTCCAGAGCCTGGCCAGCCAGGGCTACAACCGCATTCCCCTCATGGCCGAGGCGTTTGCCGACCTCGAAACGCCACTGTCGCTGTACCTGAAGCTGGCTGGCGGTGCCAAACACAGCTTCTTGCTGGAAAGCGTGGTGGGGGGGGAACGTTTTGGCCGTTATTCCTTCATCGGCCTACCGGCCCGCACATGGCTGCGCGCGCACGGGTTCAAGACCGAAGTGGTGACTGACGGCCAGGTGGTGGAGACTGACGAAGGCAACCCGCTGAGCTTCATCGAGGCCTACCAACAGCGCTTTAAAGTGGCGTTACGCCCCGGTATGCCGCGCTTCTGCGGTGGCCTGGCGGGTTACTTCGGCTACGACGCCGTGCGTTACATCGAACCCAAACTGGCCGGCACCTGGAAAAGCGGCGGCATCCCCACGCCCGACATCCTGCTGCTGCAATGCGAAGAGCTGGCCGTGATCGACAACCTGTCGGGCCGGCTGTACCTGATCGTCTACGCCAACCCGGCGTTGCCCGAGGCATACTTCAAAGGCAAAAAACGGTTGAGTGAACTCGCGGACAAGCTGCGTTACAGCGTCACCGCGCCGCCCGTGAAGCGCGGCCCTTCGTACGCGGTGGAGCGTGAATTCGACAAAACGGCCTATTTGGCTGCGGTGGAAAAAAGCAAGGATTACATCGCAGCGGGTGACTTGATGCAGGTGCAGATTGGCCAACGCCTGAAGAAACGCTACACCGAAAGCCCGCTCAGTTTGTACCGGGCGTTGCGTTCACTCAATCCGTCGCCCTACATGTACTTCTACGACATGGGCGACTTCCAGATCGTCGGCGCCAGCCCTGAAATCCTGGTGCGCCAGGAGCACACGCCGGCGGGCGACAAGGTGACAATTCGCCCGCTGGCCGGCACGCGCCCGCGTGGCGCCACCCCCGAGCTGGACAAGGCGCTGGAAAAAGAACTGTCAGCTGACCCCAAAGAACGCGCCGAGCACCTGATGCTGATCGACCTGGCGCGCAACGACATTGGCCGTATTGCGCAAACGGGCAGCGTGAAGGTGACCGATGCCTTTGTCATCGAGCGTTACAGCCACGTGATGCACATCGTCAGCAACGTCGAGGGTTTGTTGAAGCCCGGCACCAGCAACCTGGACGTGTTGCGCGCCACCTTCCCCGCCGGCACGCTAACCGGCGCGCCGAAAGTTCGCGCCATGCAGCTGATCGATGAGCTGGAACCCGTCAAGCGCGGCATCTATGGCGGCGCCTGTGGTTACCTGAGCTTTGCCGGTGACATGGACGTGGCAATAGCCATACGCACCGGCATCGTCATGAACCACACGCTGTATGTGCAAGCCGCAGCTGGTGTGGTGGCCGATTCAGTGCCAGAAATGGAATGGCGCGAAACCGAACACAAGGCGCGCG
>JANNMQ010000203.1:0-2275 GCA_031398045.1 Rubrivivax sp. | reverse complement strand
CAGGTTAGCGACCGGCAGCGCGAAGTGGCACCACGCCCTGAACGTGCACGTTATGGGCTGCCCGAAGAGGCCTTCGTCTTTTGCAGCTTCAACAACAACCACAAGTTCACGGCCGAGATGTTTGCCGCCTGGATGCGCATCATGGGGGCGGTGCCGGCCAGCGTGCTGTGGCTGCTGGCCGACAACGACACCGCGCGTGAAAACATGCTGCAACAGGCCGATGCGCAAGGCGTGGCGCGCAGTCGCCTGATCTTTGCGCCGCGGGTCGCACCGTCTGAATACCTGGCCCGCTTCCAGTGTGCCGACCTGATGCTCGACACCTTTCCCTTCAACGCCGGCACCACCGCCAGCGACGCGCTGTGGATGGGCTTGCCCATCGTTACCCGCGCCGGCCGCACCTACATCAGCCGCATGGCCGGCAGCCTGCTGGGTGCCATCGGCCTGCCTGACCTGGTCACCGAAGACCTGCCCGCTTACGAACAACTGGCCATCACGCTGGGCCGCCAGCCAGCGCGGGTGGCCAGCTACAAACGGTATCTGGCCGAACAGGGGCGGCAGTCGCCGCTGTTTGACTTGCCGCAGATCGTGCGCGACATCGAAGCGCACTTCGAGCGTCTGGCACTTGCAGCCCGTTTGCAAGCACCGCGCTGAGCGGCACTGAACGACGAGGCCGCTAGCCCCCAGCCCCCGCATGAGCGACAACGCCGTAGCAGAACCCGTGGCTGGCGAGCAAGCGGCCGTGGCCCCGCCACAGGCTGCTGCGCGCCTGTCGCCGGCTGCTGCGCGGGCTTCGGCACCCAGCGAGACCACTGGAGCCGCCGCCTGGGACATCGACAACGACGCGTTGGCCCATGCGCTCAGCTGGTTGAGCCACCACCATGGCCGCCCGCGGTCGGCTGAATCGCTGCTGGCTGGCCAGCCCACGCAGGGCCGTCTGACCGCCGAAAGTGCGTTGCGGGTCTTGCGCGAAGCCGGTTTCAACGCCGGCCTGGTGCAGCGGGGCATCGGCGATATCAGCAACCTGCTGTTGCCGGCCGTGCTGCTGCTGACCGGTGGTGACGCCTGCATCGTGGCCGCGCGCCACGCCGAGCCTGCAGTGGCCGCACCCGGCAGCCGCCTGTACGACGTGGTGATGCCCGGGCGCGAACACCACGCCTGCACCGCCCGTGAAGATGAACTGCAGGCCGAATACACCGGCACCGCGCTGGTCTGCACGCCACAAACCGCGCCCGTAGCCAGCCACCGTCAAGACGCCGACCTGTTGCGTGAGCCGGGTGCCCATTGGCTGTGGGGCACGATGCGGCGTTTTCTGCCGTACTACCGCGCAGCCTTGGTGGCGGCCTTGCTCAGCAACGTGCTGATGCTGGTCACCGGCATGGTCACATCGGTCATCTACGACAAGGTGATTCCGCACCAGGCCTACGTCACGCTGGTAACACTGGCCATCGGTGCTGCGCTGGCGCTGGTGTTTGATTTGATGGCACGCCAGCTGCGTGCCTATCTCATCGACATGGCGGGCCGCAAGGCTGATTTGATTGTCGGCAGCATCCTCTTTCGGCAGACGCTGGCATTGCGCATGGAGCAGCGGCCCGACTCCGCTGGGGCCTATTCACACCATCTGGCGCAGATTGAGCTGGTGCGCGAATTTTTTGCGTCAGCCACGCTGTCGGCCATTTCCGACCTGCCGTTTATCTTTGTGTTCGTAGCCATGGTGTTTGTCATCGGCGGGCCGCTGGGCTGGGTGCTGGTGGTGGCCATACCGCTGCTGCTGTTGATGTCGTTGTTCATACAAGGTGCACTGCGCCGCGCCACGATGGCCAACATGAACCAAACGGCCGACTTGCACGGTGTGTTGGTGGAAGCCGTGGACGGCCTGGAAGACCTGAAGGCCGCGGGCGCGCAGGGCCGCTTCTTGCGTCAATACGAAGAAGCCACTGCCAGCGCAGCCACGTCGATGCTGCGCTCACGCAAGATCATGGCGCTGACGATGAACATTTCCGCCATCTCGCAGCAGGCCATTTCGCTGGTGATGCTGGTCTGGGGCGTGTTCCTGATCGATGACAAAACAGTCAGCGCCGGGGCCTTGATCGGCTCGGTGATGTTTGCCACGCGCGCCGTGGCGCCGCTGTCCAGCGTGGTGCAGCTGGCCACGCGTTACCAGGGTGCGCGCGCCGCCCTGCGTGCGCTGAACCGTGTGATGCAGCAGCCGGTGGACCGCGAGCCCGGCCGTGTCTACGTGCCGCGCCATTCCTTGAGCGGTCAGATGGCTTTGGTG
>JANNMQ010000178.1:0-2895 GCA_031398045.1 Rubrivivax sp. | reverse complement strand
CCAACGACACCGGTAACGAGCCGACGCTGCGCATCCAGACCGGGGCAGCGCCCATGGCCGGAGCCACCTGCAAGCTCACCGATGCCAGCGGCAAGGTCCTCGCGGAGCCGGTGACGACCGCGGCCGACGCCAGCGCCACCTTCAACCGGGTGCAATCCGCGACGTCATTGGGCCGGGTCGGCTGCAGCGGTGGCAGCTACACCGACCCCGCCACGGGTAACACACGCCGTGCAACGGTGCTGTGCAGCATCACTGCCGTGCCGCCGGGGGGCGCGGACAGCCCGGTTGTGATGGTCTCCCTGTTGACGGAAATGGCGGTCAGGCTGCTGGGCGCCGGCCCGGCAGAAACGCAGTTCGCCACCGTGCGGTCCTGGGTGGCGGCAGGCTTCGGCCTGGGCACGCTGGACATCAGCACGGTGCCGGCGCGCGACCTGAGCAGCGAGAACGCTGCCGACGACGCTGCATCGCGCCATGGGCTCGTGCTGGCGGCCCTTTCGCAGCTGGAGCTGGCCGGCACGGCCGGGCGCAACCCCGACGCCATCATTGATGCATTCGCCGCCAACCTCGACAACACCGGGTTTTGCAAAGACATGATCCTGCCGCGCACCTATGCCAGCGCGGTAGAGGCCGTGCTGGCGAACAGCCGCATGAAACCACGCCTGGCGGTAGCGGGCATGCCGTTGGCCCGCGAGATCTTCGACAAGGCCATGCACGCGCAGCCGCTCGCGGTGATCGAGACCGTGCATGCTGCCACGGTGGCTGACTCTCAGGGTCTGCTGGACCATGTGATCGCCCCCGGCATGGTCTCCACCCTGTCGCTGTCCGGACGCTGGTTGTTCCTGAGCATGGACGTGCAACTGGCTGGCGGGCGCTGCAAGCTCTTCAACCTGAAAACCGATGACCACGAAATCAGCACCGGCACCTTGCGGGTGAACGCTGACTGTCCGGCTCAGCCAGCGGGCAAAGCGCAGCTGGTGGTGCGCGACGCCGGGCTGGTGGTCAGCCAGACCGAGTTGACGGTGGCTCCAAGGGCAACGCAGGCGGCTCCCACGAACCGCCGGCGTGCGCTGGCCGGCAACGACACCGGAACCGGGCCGGTGACGCTGGGTGGCGTGGTCAGCGCCGTCGCGCCCACGGTGGACACCACCACCGGCGGCCACAACTATGGCGCCACGCGCACTTTTTTGGTCAAGGGTGTGGTGGTGGAACTGCTGGACCGCGACGCCAACAATGCCGTGCTGCTGGACACCCTGACCGACGGCAATGGCCGCTACACCTTCAGGGGCGCGCCCGCTGGCCGCAACGTCACCGTGCGCGTGAAGGCGCAGCTGTTGAAGACCCGAGCCGCAGGGGCCACGGGTGGTGCCGCGTGGAACGTGGCGGTGCGCGACAACACCAGCACCAGCGCGCCCAAGGCGATGTACGTGCTGGATTCCGCCCCGTTGACCACCGCGGCCAGCGGTGACCAGGCGGCAGACATCACGGCCGGGCTGGGATTTGCTGCCGACGGCACCGTGGGCAGCGACGAGTCCCGACAGTCGGCGCCTTTTTCGATTCTCGAAGTCGCTTACAGCGCCATGACCAAGATCGAAACCAGCGATCCGAACGTCAGCTTTCCCGAGGTCAGCATCTACTGGAGCCCGAAGAACGTCGGCACTGGCGGAAACAAGCAGCAGGGGCAGATCAGCACATCGCACTTTGCCGATGACGGCGAACTGCCTGGTGTTTTCATACTGGGCAAGGCCGACGCCGACACCGACGAGTTCGACCAGGGGGTGATTGGGCACGAGCTGGGCCACTGGCTGCAGTCGGTGCTTTCGGCGTCCGACAACCCTGGCGGCAGCCACGCGGTGGGCGACTTCAAGGACGCCAGCCTGGCCTACGGCGAAGGTTACGGCACGGCAGTGGGTGGTCTGCTGGCCGGCAGCCCGTTTTACATCGACAGTTCAGGTGACAAACAGTCGCGCGGCGGCGTGACCAACCTCGACCAGCCCAGCCCTGCCGGTGCGCGCAAGGGCTTCTATGCAGAGGAGTCGGTGCAATACGTGATGTACCAGATCGGCAAGCGCTTCGGCTTCACGTCGTTGTGGCAGGCGGTGACGGCGCTGCGCGCCGACCACCATTCGGCCACCCTGTTCGCCTTTTTGGCGCGCTTCCTTGCCGCCAACCCGGCAGCGGCCATCGGCGACCTGCTGCTGGCCGAGAACATCCGCAGCAGCGAAGCGTTGGGCCGCCTGCCGCCCGGCCAAGCGGCGGATGCCGCCATCGGCCCTGACCACAACAAAGGCGAAGCCCCTGCAGGCGCGGGCGATCTGGAGACGCTGTACCTGCCGGTGACACTGGTCACGGCCGAGGCGGCGGCCGAGCCGGTCAGCTTGACGCCCACCCAGGCACCGAGCTTCTGCGTCAACCACAACCTGAAAGGCGCGCGACTGTCCAACGGCCTGGGCATGTTGCGCCGATTCATCTTCACCGCAGGCCACACCGGCAACCTGGGTGTGAAGTTCGCCGACGACAAGGGGGCAACCTTGGCCGCCAAGGACATCACCGTCTCTGCACGCAGCAGCCGCGGCGCCGTCTTGCGCATCGAAGCCTGGGACGACGCGGTGCAGATGCCCGTGGAGCAGGGCATCACCTACACGTTGCTGTTCCAACAAACGCAGACCAACGTCTTTCAGGGCAACCGCTGCGGCAACACGCTGAACCTGTGGCGCATGCCGGCCTGAGCGCGGCGCCGGTTGGCCCCGCTTTGCGGCGCCGCCTGCTGCTGCGTTGGCTGGGTGCGGCCGCGGCAACGCCACTGGGCGCTTGCCGATCCAGTGGCGCTGGCGGCGCTGTTGATGCGGCAACGGGCCCCGCACCTTCGGGCCCGCCTGCAGCCCCACCCGAAGCCCC
>JANNMQ010000171.1:0-1592 GCA_031398045.1 Rubrivivax sp. | reverse complement strand
GTGTCCCCGCGCCCGGTCGCCCAGCGGGTGCCGGCTCGTGAGGTGTTCCTGGCGGATGCCCAGCAGGCCATGATCGACCAGGAGCCGGCCCGGGCCAAGGTGCGGATGAAGGTTTTCTGGGGGGTGCTCGTCCTGGCGCTGGTCTGGGCGGCGGTCACGGAGGTCGACGAGATCACGCGGGGCGACGCGCGGGTGATCTCTTCCATGCAGCTGCAGGTGCTCCAGAGCCTGGACGGCGGCGTCGTGTCCGAGATCCACGTCAAGGAAGGGCAGATCGTCGAGGCCGGGCAGGTCCTGGTCAGCGTCGACAGCACCCGCTTCGATTCCTCCGTGTCCGAGAACCGCGCCCAGCAGCTTGCCCTTCTTGCCCGGGCCGCGCGGCTGCGCGCGTTGGCCGAAGACGCTCAGTACATCCCCCCGCCCGAGGTCAAAGCCGCGTCCCCGGGGACGGTGGAGGCCGAGGCCCGTTCGTTCGACGCAGCCAAGGCAACCCTGGCCGCGCAGCTGGCCGTGGTGCGCCAGCAACTGGCCCAGCGCGAGCAGGAGCTCGGCGAGATGCGGGCCAAGCGTGAGCAGGCGGCCCGGGCCTATGAACTGACCGCCAAGGAGCTTTCGTACACGCGACCCTTGCTGTCGAGCGGCGCCGTCTCGGAAGTCGACCTGCTTCGGCTTGAGCGCGATGCCGCCCGTTTCGCGGGCGAACGCGACATCGCCGCGGCCCAGATCCTCAAGACGCAGTCCGCCATCGGCGAGTCATCCCGCCGCCTGCAGGAGGTGAATTCGACGTTCAAGAGCGAGGTGCGCAAGGAACTGGCGGACACGCTGGGCAAACTGGGCGTCAATTCGGCCGGTGGCCTGGGTCTGGTCGACAAGGTCGACAAGTCAGCCCTGCGCTCACCGGTGAAAGGCACGGTCAAGCGGCTGCTGGTGAACACCGTGGGTGGGGTGGTACAGCCGGGCAAGGACGTGGTGGAGATCGTTCCGCTGGAGGAGAGTCTCTTGCTGGACGCACGGGTGCTGGCCAAGGACATTGCCTTCCTGCGGCCGGGCGACAAGGCGGTGATCAAGTTCACGGCCTATGACTTTTCCATCTACGGCGGCCTGCCTGCGCGGGTCGAAGTGATCGGCGCGGACTCCATCACGGACGAGCGGGGCAACACCTACTACACCGTGCGTCTGAGGACCGATCAGTCCCAGCTGGGGCCCAAGCTGCCCATCATTCCCGGCATGGTCGCCGAAGTCGACATCCTCACCGGCCAGAAAACGGTGTTGTCTTACCTGCTCAAACCGGTCCTGAAGGCCAAGCAGGCGGCAATGACAGAGCGTTAGCTGGGTGTCGGGTGGCCAAGTCGGATGAGTTCCATCTTTTCCTGTGCGAGCGCCAAGCTGCGCTGCCGCGCTGGCGCGTGGCGTTCCGGTCCGCATCGGTTGCAGATCCGATCGACGGCCCGCAGGAACCGGATGCGGCCCAAGCCAGCGTGGTGTGGTTCCGGCTGCAGCACGCCGTGCCGCTGGCCGCGCAGCTAGCGCAGATTCCGGACCGGCTGCGCCAGGTGCCGCTGGTCGTGATGAGCGACCTGCCGGACGACGAG
>JANNMQ010000164.1:0-2262 GCA_031398045.1 Rubrivivax sp. | reverse complement strand
GCGACACGCGCGTCGCGCCCAACTGGAACCCTTCGCCAAACCGCGTCCACAATTCCGTCATATCCGCCAGACGCGCGCCCCAGATCAGCGCGAACAGCGGCAGCGACAGCAGCATCAGGATCATCACCGCCAGCACCATCCACGGCGCCAAGCCGGCGTCTTTCACCAGACCCACCAGCCCGTTGGTGGCGCCTGAAAACGACAGGATCTGCGAAAAGGTGGTGGCGCCGATGATGATGAACAGGATGACGCCGGTGATGGCTGCGGTGCCCATCAACGCTTGGCCTAACGCCACACCGGTGAGTGAGCGGTAGAGCAGGCACACGATGACGGTGGCCAGCGCGCCCAGCGCCGCCGACTCGGTGGGTGTCGCCCAGCCGGCCGACATGGCGACGATGACGAGCGCGAAGATCAGCACCAGCGGTGTGACGTTGATCAGCAGCGGACCCCAGCGTTGCCAACCCTTCGTCGGCAGAGGTTCAGACGGCGGCGCCAATTCAGGGTGCCGCCAGGCGGTGAAGATGATGTAGACGAGAAACATCGCGGCCATCACAAACCCCGGCACCACACCCGCGATCAGCAGGCCGGAAATGGAGATGCTGGCCAGGCTGCCCAACAGCACCGTCAGTGCCGAAGGCGGTATCAGCATGTCCACACCGCCAATGGCCATGATGGGCCCCATCGCCATGCGCGGGTGATAGCCTCGCTTCAGCATCTCGGGCAGCAGCAGGCTGCCCAGCAGCGCGGTGGTGGCAATGGTGCTGCCCGAGATGGCGCTGAACACCGTGCCCGCCACGATGGCCACCACACTCAGTCGCGCTGGCACACCACGGATGGCCTTGTCGAAACTGTCGATGGCGCGCATGGCCAGGCCGGTGTGGAACAGCACCTCGCCCATCAGGATGAAAAACGGGATCGGCGTCAGCGAAAAATTGGTCACCGAAGCCACGCTGTTGCGCACCACCTGCATCAGCCCGGCTTCACCGCCCAGGTAGACCACCGCGCCCACCAGGTTGATGGCCAGAAAGGCGAACCCCGCCGGCAGCCCCAGCAGCAGCAGCGCGGTGAGCACACCAAACAGCATCAACAGGCTGTGCCACCACAACATCAGTGGCCACCCGCGTTTTCAGTCAGTCCGCTGGGCTTGAACACGCGGCGCCCGCATTCCAGCGCCAGCAGTGCAAAGCCAATCGGCACCGGCACAAACAGCCACCATTCAGGAAACACCAGCGCTTTCATCACCAGACTGCCGGCGCTGCGGCTGTCCAGCAGCATGGCCATGCCGTACCACAGCATCAGCAGGCTGACCACCAGCCCCAGCGCCGAAGCCACGCGGTCGGCCGTGCGCTGGGCCCGTCGTGACAACACAGCGCCCAGCAGGTCCAGCCGCACATGCTGGTTGCGCCACATCAGCCAGGGCGCGGCGGCCAGCGTGGCCACGGGCAGCGCGTATTCAGTGATCTCGTTGACCCACACCAACGTGGGCAGGCCGAGGTTGCGGCCCACCACGTCGTAACACACCAGCAAGGTGATGGCGGCGATGACGGCTGCGGCCACATAGCCGCAACCGCGCATCAGGGCGGCGTGCATGGTTTCAGTCGTATGGCGGTACGTAACCGGCGACAAGGCGTGACAGAAACCGTAGCGAGCGCTTCGAGGTTGCGGCGAGTAGCGCAGCCGTACTCCCGTACGGCGAGCAACGCAGACGCAAGATCGAAGTGCGCAGTAGGTTTATGCACGTCTTGTCAGGGTGCCATCAACTTGCGCAGCTGCGCGCCGTGCAGCGGGCTGGTGGCCAGGATGCCGGCCCAGCCTGCTTCTTGCGACAAAGCGATCAGCTTCTTGGCTTCGGCATCGGGGAGCTTGATGGTCTGGATGCCGGCGTCGGCTTGGCGCTTGAGGTCGGCCGGGCCGTCCTTGGTGGCCATGTCGGCGTTGCTGGCTTCGATCCAGGCCACCTGCTTATTCAGGAAGTCGCGCTGCGCGGTTGTCAGCGCGTTCCACGACTTGGCGCTGAAGATGATGCCGAGTTCGATGTTGTAGAAGCCGGGGTCGACGCGGAACTTGGTCTTCTCATGCCAGCCCAGGTCGAAGATGCCGATCAGCGGCCAGCCATAACCGTCCACCACACCGCGGTCGAGTGCAGTGAACACTTCACCGGGCGCCACCTGCATCACGCTGGCGCCCATGCGGGTGAAAAACTCGCGGTAGATGGGCGCGATACGGATCTTCAGGCCCGACAAGTCGGCCTTGTCGATCTTC
>JANNMQ010000159.1:0-5639 GCA_031398045.1 Rubrivivax sp. | reverse complement strand
ACCTGCAAGAAGGTGAGACGCGCACCTCCGTTTCCCCGATCCGTCGGGCTTGCCTCGTTCCGTTGCTCCCGCTACAAGTGCGAGCCGAACACAAAACAAAAGGACATTCCATGAAACTGCGTTTCCTTCTCCCGGCCCTCGCCGCTGCTTCGGCCAGACTCAGGTCTTCGGGTCGCACGCCCAGCACCACGCCGGCCTGCGTTTGAGCACCAAAACCCGCGATGCGCACCCCAGCTGCGACGAAGCAGCCGGCCTTCAATTCACCTTCGATCAGGTTCATCGGCGGCGACCCGATGAAGCCGGCCACAAACAGGTTGGCGGGGTCGTTGTAGATGGCCTCGGGCGTGCCGATCTGTTGGATTTGTGCCTTGCTCATGACCACCACACGGTCGGCCAAAGTCATGGCTTCGATCTGGTCATGGGTGACGTAGATGGTGGTCACGCGCAACTCGTGGTGCAGGTGTTTCAGGTGCGCGCGCATGTTGACTCGCAGCTTGGCATCCAGGTTGGACAGCGGCTCGTCCATCAAGAACACCGAAGGCTGGCGCACGATGGCCCGTGCCAGGGCCACCCGCTGCCGCTGGCCGCCCGAAAGTTCCTTGGGCTTGCGCTCCATGAAGTCCAGCAGTTCCACACGCTGCGCTGCCAGCTGCACGGCGGGAGCGATCTGGTCAACGGGCTTGCCGCGTATCTTCAGCGGGAAGGCGATGTTCTCGCGCACTGTCATGTTGGGGTAGAGGCCATAACTCTGGAACACCATGGCCACGTCGCGGTCCTTGGGCTCCAGGTCGTTAACCCGCTTTTCACCGATGAAGACATCGCCCTCGGACGGGTCTTCAAGACCGGCCACCATGCGCATGGTGGTGGTCTTGCCACAACCCGACGGGCCCAGCAGCACCAAGAACTCACCATCGGCGATGTCCAGGTCCATGGGCTGTACCGCGGTGGTGGGGCCCCAGCGCTTGGCCACGCCTTTGAGTTGAACGCGCGCCATGGCTCAGCTCCTGGGCTCGAGCACTTGCATCCAGATCGCCACGTCGTCGATCACGTGCCATTCACGAACCACCAGACCGCCTTCGATCTCGGCGTGTGAGATGCCCAGCACTTCCACGGGTCGGCCCGTTGCAGCGCCGTAGCGCCCCGCGCCGCTGTGCAGTGACTGCACACGCCAGCGCAGGGCCAAGGCCGTGGCGCGGCCTGGGCGCGGGTTGGCCACCAGGTGCTCAACCGTGAATTGCGCGTGGGTCAGCGCGCCGGTCATGCCGCGCCAGAAGTCTTGTATCGCCGACAAACCAACGGCTGCCACGCCGCCCGGCAAGGCTGTGATGGTGTCCACCGTGTGTGTGCGGGACAGGCCTTGGGCGCTGGCGCCAACCCACAGCTGCCGCAGCTGATGGGCATAGGCAGCGGCCGGCTCTTGGGTGTCGACAAACGACACGTAAGCCCCCGGCGCGGGCGGCATGGCCGGCTTGTGCCACCGGCCTTGCTTGTCCAGCCACTCTTGGGCTACATCACGCTCAAGGCGGCCGATCTGGCGCGCGATGGCAGCTTGGTCGCGCACCAGCCATTCATGAACGATGCGGTTGTTCACACACACACAGTCGGCCACCGTGCGGGCGTAAACGGCGCGCCCGGTAGGCGGCCCGAACACACCGGGGCCGGCATGGGTCATGGGGCTGAAGATGCGGTGCGAAGAGAGGAATCCGTTTGCATCGTCGCCGGAAACGATCACGTCTTCGGCCAGCAACCGACGGTCCGGGAACGCCACCAGGGTGGCGCGTGTCCCGTCGATGACGGGTTGGATGCCGATGCTGACGCCCGAAGGGGTTTCGACCGCGCAGCGTTCACCGTAGTAGCGACGGATGTCGTCCATGCGGCGACCTTCCCAGATGCGGTCGGTGATGACACGGATGTAGTGGTCCAGGTCGCGGAACTCGGTGTCGAAGCCCTTCATCGGCGGCTCTTCATGGCTTGGTCTTTCGGGGTCGACCCGGGTGCGGAGCCAAGCGCGGCGTGTGTGCGAGAACAGATGCGGATGCCGCTGGAAGTGCAGGTGAGGGCAGGGCTGGGGTTGGCAACCTTGCCGACGCGCGCACGATCAGCGAGCCCGGCACGACGACGTTGCGCGCCGGGCCGGCGCCTTCTTCACGCAGCCGCTCTTGCAGCAGGCCGACGGTGGCTTCGACCATGGGGTCCACGGGTTGTTCGAAGGTGGTGAGCCTGTAGGCACCCCACTCAGCCTGCGGCACGTTGTCAAAGCCGACCACGGAAACGTCTTCAGGTACACGCAGCCCCAAGTCGAACCGCAAGGCATCCATCACCGCAAAGGCCATGTGGTCGCTGGCCACAAACACAGCGTCGGGCCGTTCGCGTCCGGCTGCGAACAAAGTCAGGGCGGCCTGGCGGGCCTGGGCGAAGTCGTAATTGCCGGTGGCGCGTGCCCAGATGTGCAGGCCGGCCTCTGCCAGCCCTTCGCGAAAACCACGTTCACGTTCCAGGTTGGTCGACGACTCTTCGTTGCCCGCGATGTAGGCGATGCGCCGGTGACCCCCTGCGACCAAGAAATCGGCCAACGCCCGCCCGCCGGCGGCATTGTCGCCGCGCACCGAACTCACCGATTGCGTGGTTTTCGCGCCAGGGTCAGCCATTACGCGGTTGAACAGCACCACCGGAATGTCGGCATCGGCGCAGTTGCGCGCCAGTGCTGACGACAGCGTGCTGGCCGCCAGCACGATGCCGTCGACGTGGTACTGAAGAATTTCGGCCACCAGGTCATCGGCGTTGGGGTTGTCGTTGATGAACAGCAACACGTGGTAGCCGTCGCGTTGCAAGCGCTCGGCCAGGCGCTGCAGCGCCACGGGGTAGAACAGGTTCTCCAGATAGGACAACACCAGCCCGATGATTCTTGAGCGCCCCGTGATCAGGCTGCGCGCGTGGGCGTTGGGCCGGTAGCCCAGCTTCTGCGCGGCGTCCATCACCCGTGCGCGGGTGGCCTCGGACACGCTGGCACCCGACGTGAAGGTGCGGCTCACGGCCGATTGCGACACCTGGGCCAAGCGTGCAACGTCAAAAGAGGTGACAGCGGATTTCATACCCGTGATCATGCCGCTGTCCAGCCACCGTCCACCATCAGGGCACTGCCGGTCACCAGGGCCGATGCATCACTGCACAGAAACACCACAGCGCCCCTCACATCTTCCAGCTTGCCAACCCGGCCCAGTGCAATGCGCGACTGCACACAGTCACGAAAGGCAGGGTCGGCCAGCATGGTTGCCGTCATTGCTGTTTCGATGAAAGTGAGGCAAGGGGTGTTGACACGCGCACAGGGAGGTCGAGCACAGCGTCCAGGTCTTCGTCGAGGGTTTCGGTGAGCAATGCCGGACGGTTGGTTCCAGGCTGAAGCTGGGTGTCATGGGTAGGGGTTGCACAGCGATGGGCCACCGGGTCAGACCTGTCGGCGCTGGGCATCATCACCCGATCAGAGCCGCATACGTATGCATTGTGTGATGGAGCGCGTGCAGCAGCCCATTGGTGATTGCCCTTGCCGCGCGGGTCAGGCAGCGTGTGCGCCAGCGCTGTGTAAAAGCTGGGGCGCTGATCGACGGCCTGTGCTTGCAGAGCAAGACGGAAAACCACGGACGAACCATGGCCGAACCGAATGCAAGGCGTGCATACGCATGCCGGGCTACCGCGCTCATCGCCCAACATCTGTATCTGCCGGGGGGGGTCAACCCCGCTTGCTCAAGGCCATGGGCCTGACAGTGGCAGCGCCCGCGTCAGCGGCTCGTGAGCTGTGTGATCACCGCCTTCGCCACTGCTTCGGAGGACGCTGGGTTCTGGCCCGTAACGAGTTTTCCGTCGGTCACAACGTGGGGCTGCCAGTCTGGGCCTTTGCTGTACTTGCCACCGTTCTCCACCAGCATGTCCTGCACCAAAAAGGGGACGACGTCAGTGAGTTGTGCCGCGTCCTCTTCGCTGTTGGTGAAGCCCGTGACGTGCCGCCCGCTGACCAGGGGTTGGTCATCGTTCCCCATGGTGTGGCGAAACACCGCCGGCGCGTGGCACACAGCGGCCACCGTCTTGCCCGCCGCACTCATGGTCTCGATCAGCTTGATGGAGTCGGCGTCTTCAGCCAGGTCCCACAGAGGGCCGTGACCACCTGGATAGAACACCGCGTCGAATTCTTCGCCTGACACTGTGGCAAGCCGCTTGGTGCTGGCGAGCGCCGATTGGGCGGCGGCGTCAGACTTGAAACGGCGCGTTGCATCGGTCTGTGCGTCGGCCTCATCACTCTTCGGGTCCAGCGGCGGCTGACCGCCCGCCGGTGAGGCCAAGGTCATGCTGGCGCCGGCGTCCTTGAACACATAGTACGGTGCGGCAAACTCTTCAAGCCAGAAGCCGGTCTTCTTGCCCGTGCTGCCCAACTGGGCGTGCGAAGTCAAAACCATCAGGATGTTCAAATCGTCTCCATTAAAGTAAGGCTGGTTGCGGGCATAACGAAACAACACCGTAGACATTGGTCTCGATGATGCGGGCAGTGCCCGGTTCACAACAACACTCCACCGTAGCCTGACCAACGCAGGCGTGCAGGTGCTGACGGGCTTGTGGCGCTGTCAGACAACAAGCCGTCAGGCTGACGGCGGGCACGCCGGACGCCGCTATGGATGTTTTCAGCATTCACGACATCACAAAACCCGTTCGGGCTGAGCTTGCATTTCCGGCCGTCCTCGGCTTGTCGAAGGAAGCCCTGCCACCACGGGAGCGGCACTTTGCTCCGAGCAACTGCGCCACGGCACCATCCTGGTTCGCCTTGACCTGGCTTTTAACGCCGCGCTGCACAACAGCCTGCCCGGCCCGGCGCTGCAGGCTTTTGGCGCACTGACGCACCGGGGCGACACCGCCACACTCACAGGGCTGTGCATCGGCATCGCGCTGGCCCTCGCTGCCGCGGGCCGGCGCGTGCTGCCGTTGCGCATCAGTGCCATGTCAAAGCTCGCGTCAGCAGCCGGGATGGACTGCGCACCGGCTGCCACGAACTGCAGGCCGGGCTGTGGTGAAGCCAGGTTCTTCGCGTGCTGGCGCTCGTCGACTTCCAAGCCGGTGACCCTGCTGTCCGGGTGGCGTGCCAGCAGCGCACGGGCCAGCGTGGCCGCGCCGCAGCCGAGTTCGACGATGTCTCGTCCTGCAACAGGCACCAGTGCGGCCAGTACGTCGAGTTCATCGTCTACCCGTGCTTCATTGATTCGTTCAGGTCTCATGGCGGTGGTGGGTCATGGTTATGGGCGGCGGGTGTCAGCGTGGCGCTCGCAAGGCCTGCAGGCGGGTTTCGAGAGCAGCTGGGTTGAGCACCCCGAAATGCGCATCGATGAGCGAACCCTTTGCATCGTAGAACAGCGTCGTGGGCAGACCCCGCGAGCCGACGGCCGGACCGAGCTGGGAGCCGGGGTCCAGCAGCACCTCGCGCAGCGGCAGCCACAGGCCGGCCAGGTAGGCGCGAATCGCGGATTCCGATTCACCCTGGTTGACGAAGAGGAAGCCCACCTTGCCTTCGCGCCGCTGGGCCTCGGCCAGGGTCGGCATTTCCTGCCGGCAGGGCCCACACCAGCTGGCCCACAGGTTCACCACCACCGGTCGCCCAG
>JANNMQ010000135.1:0-2447 GCA_031398045.1 Rubrivivax sp. | reverse complement strand
CTTCGCCAGAAGCGGTGACTTTGCCTCGGCTGGCGCCGCCGACATCAGCTACCGCACCCGCCTGGAAGAAAACTTCGGCCAGGTGTCGTTGGGCGAAAACGGGTACAAGCGCGGTGTGGCGGGTGTTTCTCTTGACCTGACCTTCGGCCTCACCATGCTGGGCGCTTTTGAAGCTCTGCACAACGATGGCCCCTGGACCGTGCCCGAACGCCTGCGCAAGAGCAACGGCGTGTTCACACTCAGCGGCGGCACAGCAGCCCAGGGCTGGAGCGCCAGCGCCATGGGCTACCGTGCCCAGTGGACGGCCACTGACCAGGTGCCGCAGCGCTTGATCAACACCGGCAGCTTCAATGGCGCCGCCTTTGGCCGCTTCGATACGCTGGACCCGACCACAGGCGGCGACACCGCACGCAGCAGCCTGTCTGGCGAGTGGCACCACAACGGCAGTGACGGCAGCCGCAGCAAGGCCAGTGTCTATTTGATGCGCTACCGGCTCGATCTGAACAGCAACTTCACTTACGCGCTGGAACGGCCGGCCGACGGCGATCAGTTCAAACAACAAGACCAGCGCAGCGTGCTGGGCGCCAATGCCGGCCACGCTTTTGCGCACCTGCTGGGTGGCCGGGAAGCGCGCAGTGAAGTGGGTGTCTCGCTGCGCCACGACCGCATCCGTGTGGGTTTGTTTGACAGCGTCGCGCGGCAAGTCACCAGCGTGACGCGTGAAGACCGGGTGCGCGAATCTTTGCTGGGTGTGTACGGCCAAACATCGCTGCCGCTGGCGCCCTGGTTGCGCACCGTGCTCGGTGCACGCGCCGACCATGTACGCTCCAGCGTGCAGGCGCTCAGCCTGCCGGCCAATGGCGGGCGCAGCAGCGACACGCAGCTGTCACCCAAGCTCAGTCTGGTGGCCGGGCCTTGGGCCAAGACCGAGTTTTTCTTCAACGCCGGGCGCGGCTTTCACAGCAACGATGCGCGCGGCACCACGGCCACCGTGGACCCGAAAAACACCGACCCCAACACCAACAGGGTGGAAAAGGTGCAGCCGCTGGTGTCGCAGCGCGGGCTGGAGTTGGGCGCGCGCACCGAGTGGCTGCCCGGCTTGCTGAGCTCGGTGGCGCTGTGGCACTTGAAATCAGACTCAGAGCTGGTCTACGTGGGCGATGCCGGCGCCACCGAAGCCAGCGCCGGCAGCCAGCGCCGAGGCGTGGAGTGGAACAACCGCTGGGTACCGGTGCCGTGGTTTTTGCTGGACGCCGACTTTGCCTGGACCCATGCCCGCTTCAACAACGATGACCGCATCCCCAATGCCGTTGACCGCGTGGCGTCGGTGGCCGCCACGCTGCGCGAGCTGGGGCCCTGGAGCGCCACGGTGCAGTGGCGCTACCTGGGCAGCGGTGCGCTGATTGAAGACAACAGCGTGCGCTCCTTGTCGTCGCTAACGACCAATCTGCGTGTCAGCCACAAGCTGGGCAGAAAAGCCGAACTGACGCTGGATGTGTTCAACCTGGCAAACCGCAAGGTCAATGACATCCAGTACTTCTACGAATCACAACTGCCGGGTGAAGCGGCACCAGTGCAAGACCGCCACCTGCACCCGGCTGAGCCGCGCAGCGTGCGTTTGAGCTTGCGCGTCGGCTTCTGATTTCAGCGTCTCAGTGCTGGTGGGCGCCCGTGCTGGCGGTGGCCAGCGCCTTCACTGGCGCCTTGATTTCCAGCGTTTCGCGTTTTTTGTCGGCGCCTTCGATCACCAAGGTGACCGGTACCGTGTCGCCC
This sequence comes from Rubrivivax sp., assembly GCA_031398045.1. GTDB lineage: Bacteria > Pseudomonadota > Gammaproteobacteria > Burkholderiales > Burkholderiaceae_C > Rubrivivax. The sequence continues at coordinate 674 of JANNMQ010000135.1, read as the reverse complement.
ACCTTCATTTGCTGCTTCAAGTCCATCAACATCACGTGGTAGCCGCCGGGCTTCAGACTGACGGCCTTGCCCGCTGGCAAATCCAGGCCGTTGGAGAGTGCGCGCATTTTCATGATGCTGCCCTCCATGGCCATTTCGTGGATTTCCACCACACCGGCCACCGGCGAGCTGACCGACACCAGCCGGCCTCCCTGGGCAGAGGTGATCTGAGCAAACAGGCCGGTGGCCTTTTGTTGCGCCACCGTGCCGCGCACCCAAGGCTCGGTCACTGTGGTCTGGGCCAATGCCGGCAATGCCCAAACGCTGCAGCTCACAGCCGCGAGCAGCAGCATTTGCTGGGTCGTTTTCATGGTGTTTTTAAGCATGCAAAACTGAAGAAGTGGGTGGCTTGAATCGAGTGTTTCACTTTAGTTTAACAACCGCGCAGATGGCCCTCTGCGCTGCGCAGAGGGCTGCCTGGGCAGGCCCGCCGTGGCTGCAGATGCGGTGCCTGCTGGTCGCCCGATGCAGGGCAATAATCGACTGTATGGCCATTCAGACCGACGACTTTGCCAGCACCCCCTTGCCGCGCGTGGTGAGCGCTGCGCCCGCTTCACCGAACGAAGAGGCGATTGAGCGCGCGCTGCGGCCCAAAGGCCTGCAAGACTATGTGGGTCAGGTCAAGGCACGTGAAC
>JANNMQ010000092.1:0-11408 GCA_031398045.1 Rubrivivax sp. | reverse complement strand
CTAGCCGACTGCGCCACCGGGCCGAGCACCGAGGTCAGCCGCCGACCGAGGTCAGTTCGGGCTCATCGGCGACGGGAGCCGTCGCCGACGGCGCCTCGTGCAGGCCGAAGCGCTGGTGGAAGCGGCGCAGGGGGGCGGGGGCCCACCAGTTGCGCTCACCAAGCAGCTTCATGGTGGCAGGCACCAGCAGGGTGCGGACGAGGGTGGCATCGACGATGACGGCGATGGCCAGGCCGACGCCGAGCTGCTTGATCGCGAGGACCTCGCCGGCGGCGAACCCGGCGAACACGACCACGATCAGGGCCGCGGCCGAGGTGATGATCCGGCCTGAGCGCTGGAGGCCGACGGCGACGGCGAGGTCGTTGTCGCCGGTCTGGTCGTGCACCTCCTTGATGCGGGAGAGCAGGAACACCTCGTAGTCCATCGAGAGGCCGAAGGCGAAGATCAAGATCAGCACCGGCATCCAGAGGTCCAGCGCCCCGACTGAATCGAACGCAAGCGGGCCGGACAGATGGCCCTCCTGGAAGATCCAGACCAGGGCGCCGAAGCTGGCGCCGAGGCTGAGGATGTTCATCAGCACCGCCTTGATCGGCACCACGATCGATCCCGTCATCATGAACAGCAGGATCAGGGTGGCGGTCACCACCATGAGGGCGGCGATGGGCAGACGGGCGCTGAGCTTGGCCTTGACGTCCACCAGTTCAGCGGCGGGGCCGCCCACTTGGGTGTCGAACCCGGGCGACGCAGCGCGGACCGCCTCGACGATGGCGGTGGCCTCGGCTCCCTGCGATGTACCGGAGGGGACCAGGTCGACCACCGTCATGCCGGCGGGCGTGTCGGGTCGGGTGGAGGCCCCGACCACGCCGTCGGCGGTGGAGACATCGGCGAACCACGCTTCGAAGGCAGGGTCGGCGCCGTCCGCGTCGGCGATGACCGTGACCGGATCGCTGCCGCGGGCGGGGAACCGGTCGGCGAGGGCGAGCGCGGTGGCCCGGACCTCCGATGAGCGGGGAAGGGTGCGAGCGTCGCCGTTCTCGAACCGAGCGTTCAGGAACGGAACACCGAGCAGCACCAGCACCAGCGCCGCGGCCGCTCCCACCCACACGGCCCGGCCCTGCACCCAACGGGTGAGTCGGTAGAAGCGACCCTCGGCGTCAGCGACGGGGAGGCTCGGTGCGATCCGCCCTCCGACCGAGGCGAGCGTCGCCGGCAACAGGGTGACCGCGGCGGCCATCGACAGCAGCACGACCGAGAGCCCAGCGATGCCGAACGAGGTGAGGAGCGGCACGCCGAACACGAACAGCCCGGACATGGCGACCGCGACCGTCAGGGCAGAGAAGACGACGGTCGTCCCCGCCGATGCGACGGTGGCGACCACGGCGTCGTGGACGTCGAGGCCGTGGCCCCGTTCTTCGCGGAACCGGTTGACGATCAGCAGGCCGTAGTCGATGCCGAGGCCGATGCCCAGCATGTTGACCACGTTCACCGAGAAGATCGAGACGTCGCCGAGCACGGTGGCACCGACGAGCACCGCGAGCGTGGTGAGCACGCCACCGAGGGCGACCAGCAGCGGCATCCCCGCGGCGACCAGTCCGCCCAGCAACAGGACCATGACGATGATGGCGATGGGCAGAGCGATCGCCTCGCCGCGCAGCAGATCCGCTTCTGATGCGGTGGCGAACGTCTCGCTCACCAAGACGTTGCCGCCGACGAGCACCTCCTCCGCGTCGACCTCGTGGGCCAGGTCCTCGACCTGGTTGGCGACCGCGAGCTGCGCCTCTTCGTCGAGGTCGCCAGCGAGGGTGACCACGACCAGGGCAGCCTGGCCATCGGTGGCGACCAGGGCTTCGGAGCCGGTGGACCACGGGTCGGCCACATCGACCACGCCGTCGAGCTCGACGATGGGAGCGAGGCCGGCGGTGACGCGCCGCTGGATGGCTGGATCAGACACGTCGATTCCGTCGGCGACGATGGCGAGCTGGCCTCCGGTCTCGGCCAGCTCGTCCAGTTGGTGGGCGACGCGGCCGGACTCGGTGGAGGTGCCCGCCCCGAAGTCGGTGGACAGCACCGAGAACGCCGAGCTCCCGATGGTGGCGGTCACGATCAACAATGCGACCCAGGAGATGATGATGGCGCGGCGGCGGCGCACCACGAGGTTGGCGAGCTTCTCCATCACGCGACCACCTTCCGGCTGGGGCGGACGGGCGATGCGCTCTCGGACGTCGTGACCGAAACCGAGGCGGCGTCCGAGGTGGCGATCGGGTGGCGCCGGCGCTGCGCGTAGAGCACCCCGGCGAACGCGCTGACCACCAGCGCACCCGAGGATCCGAACACCGCGTGCTGGGTGTCGGCATCCACGATGACCTGGGAGGTGATGAGCCAACCGCCGGCCCACAGGAGCGGGGTGACGAAGGCCCAGGCCGCTCGATCGATCCCGCGCATCGGGACCGCAAGGGCTTGGGCGATACCGACGCCGGCGCCGCTCAGGGCACCCATGGCGACCAGGCTGGCGGCATCGGTCTCGAAGCCGACCATGGTCGCTCCCCCCGCCAAGCCGACGGCGAGGCCAACGGCCGTTGCTCCGATCCAGGGGGCCCGGTCCCCGGCGTCCATGCCCCCGATGCCCGCCTGGACGGCGCCGAGGACGGCCCCCCCGACGAGCCCGCCGACGGCCGCGGCACCGATGCTGTCGATGTTGCCGACGACGGCCCGGGCCGCCACGCCCGCGAGCGGGAAGCCGATGAAGGTCCCGAGCCAGCGGGCCCAGGTCCGGGTGGTGGATGTGGTGGATGTGGTGGATGTGGTGGGCGGGGATGCCGAAAAAGAAGCAGGTGGCGGCTTGCTGCAGACTTCGGGACTGCAGACCCCGGGTAGGCAGACGTCCCCGTCTGCAGACTCGGCCAGCAAATGCGCCGGTGCCTGACCAGCACGCCAGCGCTTAACCATGCGTGTGAACAACTGCTGCAACGCAACGGCATGGCTTTCGCAGTCAAACAGCGGCAGCTGCTGGCGCTGCTGCTGCAGGTGCTGGCGGTAGGGCAGCAGCAGTTCAGGTTGCAGCGCCAGCGCGCGCAGCGCCAGCGCATAGTCATCAGCGCTGGTGAAGGCCAGTTCACCCAAGCCCGCAGCATGCAGCACGCTGGTGGCCACGCGCGAGGCGTAGGTGTCACCCTGCAGCGTCAGCACCGGCACGCCGGCCCACAGCGCATCGCTGGCCGTGGTGTGGGCGTTGTAGGGCCACGTGTCAACAAACACGTCGGCCAGCGCCAGACGTGAAAAATGCTGTTCGTATCGCAGGTTGGGCGCAAACACCACCCGCTCGGGCGCCACGCCGCGCGCCTGCGCTTCGCGCAACAGGTTGCCTTGCAGCTGCTGGTTGGTTTGTTTCAGCCACAGCACGCTGGCGGGCACTTCACGCAGCACCGCGCACCAGATGTCGAACGCTGGCGGCAGAATCTTGTAGGTGTGGTTGAAAGCGCACATCACAAAAGCCGCTTCGGGCAAACCCGCCTCGCTGCGCAGCATGGGCGCTGGCAGCGGGCGCCAGCGGCCGTTGGGCTGCAGGCATTGCGGCAGCTGCGCCAGCTGTTCGCTGAAGTGTGCGGCATGCGCAAGCGGCGTGACGATGGGGTCGCCAATCACATAGTCGATAAAAGCCGCGCCCGTGCTGCCCGGGTACCCCAGGTAGCTGGCCTGCACCGGCGCCGGGCGCCGCGCAAACACGCCCAGCCGGTGGCCACGGGTGTGGCCTGCCAGGTCCACCAGCAGGTGCACGCCGTCGGCGCGCACACGCTCGGCGGCTTGCTGGTCGCTCATGCCGCGCAGGTCGCAGAAATGGTCGGCGCTGGCCTGCACACGCTGGCGCAGCGGTGAACCGTCATCGGGGCCGGCTGAATACAGGTAGAGCTCGAAGTGTTGCCGGTTGATCAATTCCAGCGTCTGCACCAGCAGCTGCGATACCGGGTGCTCGCGGAAATCGAAAGACACCAGACCCAGGCGGATGCGCTCGTCGGCGGTTTCCACCAGGCCCAGGCGTTCGGGCAGCGTCTGCACGTCATGGCTGAGGGCCAGCGCTTCACCCTGCGCCGCGCGCAGCAGTTCAGCCGGCGACAGCGGTAACGACAGCAAACCAAAGGAGGCGGCCACCCGCGGGCGCTTGGGCGGTCCGGCGGCCAGCGCCTTGCGGATCTGCGCCAGGTCATCGTGCAGCCCGGTCCAGTCGCCCACATGGCGCTTTTCAAACGACATGTGCGACAGCGCTTCCAGATTGCCGGGTTCCAGCGCCAACACGGTTTTGATGCATTCCACAGCCTCGCGCTTCAGACCCATGTCGCGCAGCGCGTCGGCCAGCAGCGCGTGGCCCCGCACCAGGTGCGGCGTGATCATCAGCGCGCGCAACAGCACTTCAGAAGCAGGGCCCGGCCGTTGCAGCGCTTGCAGCATGCAGGCATGTTGCAACATGGCGCTGGTGTCGCTGCTGCCGGTGGCCTCCAGCGCCGCCAGGGCCTGCGCGGCCTCGGCATAACAGTGCAGGCGCGCCAGGCATTCACCCAGCAGATGCAGCCCCAGGGGGTCGGAGGGGCTGATGGCCAGGCCTTGTTGTGCCGCCTGCACGGCCCGTTCGTACTGGTGGGTGTGGCGCTGCGCGTTGGCCAGGTTGAACCAGAAGTTGGGCTGGCTCGGCAGCGCCAGTGTGGCCTGCCCGTAAGCCAACGCAGCCTGCGGCCAGCGGCCTTCCCGGGCGTGTTCACGGCCTTGCTGCCAGTAGCGTTCAGCGGCCTGTGCGTCGTCGTCGGCAAGCCCGGCAGCTGCATGCCCAGCGCCCGCCTCCACCGTTGCGGGGCCCGGCGTGCGTGGCAATGTCGTGGCAACTTGCATGGAACGTGGTGGCCCTGAACAGTGGGTTGGGGAATGGCGAAGAAAACAAGGCCATGCTGAGCCGATGATCCCTGCCCACACCCGGTGTCGAGCGTTGAAATTACGAGCTCAATGCCGGCCTGTTTCAAATAGCAAGCGAAAAAAGACACTGAAAAAAGCTAAAGCTCCCAGCCCGGGCGACGAAAACGGCTTCAACGCGCTCATCACGGTGGGTGCGGGACCCGGACCCAACGCGCCCAAGCGGCCACAGCACAGCAGTGCGGTGACGATGTCGGCATCAGCAGGCCCGGGCAGGCTCTGAAACCAGCCGTCTTGTTGAAGGCGGCGGGCAACAGAGCTGCAGACTGAACGCCGTGTGCTGGCCGTGGCGAGCTACGGCGTGAAGTCAGGCATATGCCTGTGGTCATTAACCGATTGGAGAAATTTGCATGCCCCAAACCATCAACACCAACCTGTCTTCTTTGAATGCGCAGCGCAACCTGAGCTCCAGCCAATCGTCGCTGGCCGTTTCGATGCAACGCCTGTCTTCCGGCCTGCGGGTCAATTCGGCCAAGGACGACGCTGCCGGCCTGGCCATCGCCGAGCGCATGAATTCCCAGGTGCGCGGCATGAACGTGGCCGTGCGCAATGCCAACGATGCGATCTCGCTGTCGCAGACCGCTGAAGGTGCATTGGGCCGCGTCGGCGACCTGATGCAGCGCATGCGTGAATTGGCTGTGCAGTCGGCCAACGGCACCAACACCGCCCAAGACCGCACGAGCTTGAACGACGAGTTTGTGGAGCTGGCACAGGAAGCCACCCGTACTTTGGGCGGCACACAGTTCAACGGCCAGAACATTCTGGCGTCCACCGACGCCAGCGTGTTCCAGATCGGTGCCAACAACAATTCCATGATCGACCGCATTTCAATCGACGGCTACAACTGGTCCGACAAGACCGACATCACCGGCGTGCTGGGCACCGGCGTCATCACCGGCAGCGATGTGCCGACGGTGCAGATCACCGACGCGGCCACGTCACAAAGTGCACTCGCCACCATCGACGCTGCGATCAACGCAGTGAACAGCCAACGCGCCACCTTTGGTGCAGCACAGAACCGTTTCGAGAACGTGGTTGCGAACCTGATGGTGTCCGCTGAAAGCCAGACCGCAGCGCGCGGCCGCATCATGGACGCCGACTACGCCACGGAAACCGCCAACCTGTCGCGGGCCAGCATCCTGCAGCAGGCGGGTAACGCGATGGTGGCGCAGGCCAACCAGCTGCCGCAGCAGGTGTTGTCGCTGCTGCGTTAAGCCACCTCAACTCCAACCCAGGGGCTTGCGGCTTCCTGGGTGGCCCCCGGCCCGCCTCTTTGGCGGGCCGTTCTCGTTTCAGCCCGCCCATTTGGCGGGCGGTTGTCGTTTCAGCCCGCCCATTTGGCGGGCCGTTGTCGTTCTGGGCCGCCTTTTGGTGCGGGCCTCACCCTTTTTAGGCTCGCCACAGCCAGGCACGCCTGTTACAGCCGAGTCACAGAGCCAGCCTTGTCTTTGCGCGCTGCGGTGCCGCAATAAGCCGGCAATGCGGGGTCTTTTCAAACTGACTCTGCGACCCCTGCGGCCGTAATCTTCGTCACATGCGCTTCACTGCTTCGGCGGCTCGAATCGCCAGTCCCCGACCCGCCGCAACAGCACAGTCAACCGCAACGACAGCCGCCTCATCCGGAGTAACGCCGTGCCACAAACGATCAATACCAACCTTGTGTCGCTCAATGCGCAGCGCAACCTGAACACCAGCCAGGCCAGCCTGTCCATTTCGATGCAGCGCCTGTCTTCAGGCCTGCGTGTGAACAGCGCCAAGGATGACGCCGCCGGCCTGGCCATCGCCGAGCGCATGCATACGCAGGTGCGCGGCATGAACGTGGCCATGCGCAATGCCAACGACGGCATCTCGCTGGCGCAGGTGGGTGAAGGTGCACTGGGCAAGGTCAGCGACCTCTTCCAGCGCATGCGTGAACTGGCGGTGCAGTCGGCCAACGGCACCAACACTGCCGACGACCGCGTCAGCCTGAACCAGGAATTTGTGCAGCTGGGCCAGGAAGTGACACGCACCCTGGGCGGCACGCAGTTCAACGGCCTGAGCATCCTGTCCACCACCGATGCATCGGTGTTTCAGATTGGCGCCAACAGCAGCACCAACATCGACCAGCTCACCGTGGCAGCCTTTGACTGGACCACCAACACCGACATCACCGGCGTGGTGGGCTCGGCCGTCATCAGCGGCACCGACATGCCGGTGATGCAGATCACCGACACCACCGGTGCACAGACCGCGCTGGCCGGCATTGACGAAGCCATCGACGCCGTCAACTCGCAACGCGCGGCTTTTGGCGCGGTGCAAAACCGCTTTGAAAACGTCATCAGCAACCTGATGGTGGCCAGCGAAAACCAGGCCGCGGCACGCAGCCGCATCATGGACGCCGACTACGCCGCCGAAACGGCCAACCTGTCGCGTGCGCAGATCTTGCAACAGGCCGGCAATGCCATGGTGGCACAGGCCAACCAGTTGCCGCAGCAGGTGCTTTCGCTGTTGCAGCGCTGACTTCACGCCCTCTGCCTTCCAGGTAGAGGGGAAGACCGTAAAGACGGCGGCGAAACGGCCGAAATGGATGCGCACCGTAGGCGTTTTTACATATGGACACGCATAGCGCCTCAGTCACCGCGAGCCCCTGGCCGATATGTCCATCATGGGAAAGGCCTGACGCGCAGCAGGCGCCCCAGGGCCGGTGGCATGTTGCCCCGCGCCGCGCCACACAGAGCTGCGCCGGAGATTTGACATGCCCGCCATCACATCACTCGGCATCGGCAGTGGCGCTGACCTGAACAGCCTGGTCACGCAGCTGGTCGCTGTTGAACGCCAGCCGCTGCAGCAAATGCGCACGGCGGCCTCGGGGCTGCAGACGCAGGTGTCTTCCTACGGCAAGCTGTCCAGCCTGCTCAGCGGTGTACAAACTGCAGCCAACAAGCTGAACAGCGCTGCCTTGTGGACACAAAACAGTGCCCGCAGCAGCGACGACACGGCCGTCGGCGTGGTGGGCGGCAGCGGCGCTGCCGCCGGCAACTACAGCGTCAGCGTCAGCAAGCTGGCTACCAGCCAGACGGTGGTCACCGCCTCATCGCTGGGCAGTGCCAGTGCGCTGGTGGGCAGTGGCACCTTGACGCTGGAAGTGGGTGAGTGGGAAGAAGAGCCGCTGCAATTTGTGCCCCATGTGGGCCGCAACGCCGCCACCGTCAACGTGGAAGCCGACGACACCCTGAGCAGCCTGCGCGACAAGATCAACGCGATGGACGCCGGCGTCACAGCGTCTCTGGTCACCGACAGCACCGGTGTGCGCCTGTCGCTGCGGTCGACGGAATCGGGGGCTGAAAACGGCTTTCGCCTGCAGGTCTCTGACAACGACGGCACACCGGTCGACAACGCCGGCCTGTCGCGTTTTGCCTTCGACCCCGCCAGCAGCACCACGGGAACGCAGTTGAAACTGGCCGGTGCCAATGCGCAGGCCGTGGTCAACGGCATACCGGTCAGTTCAGCCAGCAACGAGCTGAGTGGCGTGGTGGAGGGTGTGACCTTCAAGCTGCGCAAAGAGAATTTTGGCGCTGCCGAGGTCTCGGTCAGCGGCGACAGTGAGGGTGTGAAAAAAGCCATCCAGGCCTTTGCCGACAGTTACAACGAGCTGGCCAAGAACATCAGTGAACAGACCCGTTTTGACCCCACCAGCCGCCAAGGCGGGCCCCTGCAGGGCGACAGCGCCGTGGGCAGCATCCAGCGCCAGTTGCGGGGGTTGATCAACAGCCCCAGCGGGGCGTCCAGCACCTATGCGCGCCTGTCTGACGTGGGCTTGCAGTTGCAACGCGACGGCACACTCAGCGTCAACACCACCAAACTGGACGCCGCGCTCGCCAACCCCAGCGAGCTGAAAAAGGCCTTCAGCAACGTGGACAGCAACGGCAACAGCGCCAACAACGGCTTTGCCCGCCGCTATGCCGACCTGGCCACGCAGGTGCTGGGCACCGACGGCACACTGACCACCCGCACGCAGAGCCTGCAGAAGATGTTGAGCAAGAACAGTGACGCACAGGCGCGCCTGAACGACCGCGTGGACCGCTTTCAACAGCGCCTGGTGCAGCAGTACACGGCGCTGGACGGCAACCTGTCCCGTCTGAACGCCTTGTCCAGTTCGGTGACGCAGCAGCTGAACAATCTGAGCGCCAACCGAAACAACTGACACCCGCAGGGTGCGACGTTGTTTCTTCTAAAAGGCCGCAGCAGCGGCCTTTTTTGCGTCCACTGGCCGCAGCGCGCAGCGCGGGGTTGTGCCGGCGCGGCCGGTTCGGCGTGGCGGTTCTGCGCATCCGTTCTGCCTGCCCGTTATGCGCGCTTCTCAGCAGCCTAAAAACTGCACCGCAATAGTCACCCTGCGCTGCGCTTTGTGCACGCTCAAGTGGCCAAAACCCGGGCCGATAACCTGAACATCAGCAACGTCCACACCCTGTCGCACGATGTACACCAGCCCCTTTGCACCACACTCCCCGCGCCGCGCCAGCAGCAGCGGCTTATACCAGCAGGTCAGCGTGGAAACCCGATTGTCGGGCGCCTCGCCGCACCAGATGGTGGCCATGCTGTTTGACGGCTACATGGAATCGCTGGCGCAAGCCCGGGGTGCCATCCGCTCGCGCGACACCATGGCCAAAGGCATGGCCATAGGCCGTGCGGTGCGCATCGTGGAGGAAGGCCTGCGCGCCGGTCTGGACCTGAAAGCCGGCGGCTCGTTGGCGCGCGATCTGGACGACCTGTACGCCTACCTGGCTATGCGCCTGACCTTGGCCAACCTGCACAGCGACGAAGCCGCGCTGGACGAGTGCCAGCAGTTGGTGCTGCCGCTGCAAGAAGCCTGGACGGCCATTGCCGACCAGCCCAGGCCTTGAGCACGCAATACTGCCCACCTGGCTCCGCTGTTCAATCGAAATCCTGCCAACCCCTCACCGCAATGGATCCGCAATTGCTCACCTACTACGAAGCGATCGAAAAGGCCAGCGCCGACATGCTGTCCGCTGCCCGTGATGGCAACTGGGACGAAGTGGTCAAGCTCGAAGGGGCCTGCGTGCTGCTGATCAGCCAGCTTAAACACGCCGCCCAGGAACACGATGACGCGGATGCAGCCGCTGCCAGCACGGCCGCTGCAGCGCTGGCAGCCCAAGACACCTGCCATGCAGAACAAACACTGGACCCCCAGGAAGCGGCACGCCAGAAGTCGCGCATCATGCAGCGCATTCTGGTGAACGACGCCGAGATACGCCACCTGGCCGAGCCCTGGCTGCAAGACTTGGGTGATTCGCTGGCCGGCCGTCGCCGCACGCTGCACTGAGCCTGGCCCCATAACAGCCATGCAGGCCCCATCGTTTTCCACCGCGCCTTTTGCTGCCGGAGCCCCCGCCAGCCCTGCGTTGCAAGTGGTGGCCGCAGACCCTGGCAGCCGCGTGCGGCCCGCCGGTGCGGTTGCTGTGGGTGCCGATGAAACAACCCCGGCAGCTGCAGCGCAGGCTTGGTCGACCTTCAGGGTGGAACACCCGCGTGAACGGCTGGAACTGCTGGACCTGCTGCGTGAGCGCAGCGTGCCGGTGGTCATCTCCAGCCCCGACGGCACGTCCATCAGCACCACGCTGTGGGGTGTGGACGAATCGTCACAGCGCCTGAACTTCAGCGCCCGCGACGACAGCCACCACCTGGACGCGCTGGTTGAAAGCGACGAAGCCGTGGCCGTGGCCTACCTGGAACGGGTGAAGCTGCAGTTCGACCTCCATGACCTGCTGCTGGTGCGTGGTGCCACCGTCAGCGCTTTGCAGTGTCGCGTGCCCGACGAGATTTTCCGTTTCCAGCGCCGCGACGCCTATCGGGTGCAGCCGCTGCTGCGCCACACGCCCGGTGCACGGCTGCGCCACCCCGCGCTGCCCGACATGCTGCTGGACCTGCGGGTGGTGGACGTCAGCCTGGGCGGCTGTGCGCTGTGGTTGCCCGCCGATGTGCCACCGCTAGAGCCCGGCACGCTGCTGTCCGAAGTGCGCGTACAACTCGACGCGCAAACACAATTCACGGTTGAAATGACCCTGCGACACGTGGCTTCCATGGGCTGCAGCGACGGGCCCGAGCGTGGTGTGCGCCTGGGTTGTTCATGGCGGCCGGTGAACCCCAACGCGCTGCGGTCGCTGCAGCGCTGGATCGACCAAGCCCAGAAGCGCACGCGGCTGCTGGCCGCTGGCTGACCATGCAGCCTGGCCGGCACCGCCCCGCACCCCGCACCCTGCAGGGCTACACGCTGGTCGAAGGCCTGGTGGTGTGTGCCATCGTGGGTGTGGTCAGCACGCTGGCGCTGAACACCTCGCGCCAGCACGAACTGCGCGCCGGCCGCCTGGACGCTGTCGACGCCCTGACCCGCATACAGCTGGCGCAGGAACAGTTTCGGTCGTTGCACGGCATGTACAGCGGCGAACTGTCGG
>JANNMQ010000070.1:0-4628 GCA_031398045.1 Rubrivivax sp. | reverse complement strand
ATCAGCCGCTTGTCGGCAAACAAACTCATCGCCTGCGCTGCACCCCGCACACCGCTCCAGTCGAAATGCGCGCCGCTGACCGTAAACACCTTGCGCTCGCTGCAACCGCTGGCACGCGCTGCGGCGCGGACGGCGTCAGCTGCCTCTTGCGCCAGCAGGGTTTCGTCGCCATGCACGGTGTACAGCGGCTTCACGCCTCGCGCCAGCTGCGCTTGCAGTTGTTCGGGTTTGATCTGCATGTCTGCTTAGACCACCACCGCAGCCAAGCGGCGCATCACCTGCGCCACCACGTCGGTTTGCATCTCGCGGTACAGCTCGGCCTCTTCGGCTTCTTTGGCCAACGCGGCGGTTTCGCTGTAGCTCAGTTCGCGCTTGGCCAGCAGTTCAACCCGCGGCACCAGTTCACGGCCGGTGGGGGTGCTGACTCGAAAACGAAGCACCACGCGCAGTTGCAAGTCACGCACCTGGGCGGCTGATGTCTGCGCCACCACGCTGCGTTCACGCCGGTCATCCAGCGCGTGCAACACCACGGCCGCGCGGGCCGCGTCGTCCAGTACAGGCACCTGCAAAGCCAGCTCGCGCCGCAGCTGCACAGCCAAGGTCGATCCCGGCGCAAAACCCTGCAGCGCGATGCTGGCAAAGGCCAGCCGCGGCGGCTGGCGCAGCTGGAAACCGCAGCTGGCCAGCAAGGGCAAGGCGCCGGCCGCCGCCAGCCCCCAGCCCTGCATGAGCCACCGCCGGGTGGCATTGACTTCCTGGTTGCTGGGCGGGCCGCCCGGTGTTTCAGACCACCACATTGACCAGCCGGCCCGGTACCACCACCACCTTCTTGGCCGGCTTGCCATCAGCAAAGCGCAAGAACTCAGCGCTGGCCAAGGCGGCCGCTTCGATCTCGGCACGGGTGGCCGCAGCCGGCACGCGGATGGAACCGCGCAACTTGCCGCTGACTTGCAGCACCAGCTCAATTTCGTCTTGCTGCAGCGCTGTTTCATCCACCTGCGGCCAGGGGGCGTCGATGATTTCGCCCATCGCCGCTTCATAACCGAGCTCACGCCACAGCTGGTGCGCAATGTGCGGCGCCGCTGGGTACAGCGCGCGCAGCAAGAGGCCGTAGCCTTCGCGCAGCACAGCGTTGTCGGCCGGGGTGTCGGGCAGCTTGGCGTCGTCCAGCGCGTTCAGCATCTTCATGGCGCCCGACACCACGGTGTTGTATTGCATACGGTCGTAGTCGGTGCTCACCTGGCGCAGCAGCAGGTGCAGCTCACGCCGCAGCTCGGCCGCAGGTGCGCTGACGGTGGCTGCAACCACAGCGCCCACCGCTGCCGTGCCCAGACGCGGCTGCAGTTTCAGGCCCGCTGCCCACACGCGACGCAAAAAACGGTAGCTGCCTTCGGCTCCCGAGTCCGACCACGCCGCACTCTGGTCGGGCGGGCCGGCAAACATCGTGAACAGGCGTGCGGTGTCAGCGCCGAACTTGGCGATGATGTCGCGCGGCTCCACCACGTTGTTTTTGCTTTTGCTCATCTTTTCGATGCCACCCAGCTGCACCGGCAGGCCGTCGGCCTTCAAGGTGGCGCCCGTGGGGTGGCCCTTGTCGTCGGTCTGCACCTCCACTTCGCTGGGGTACAGCCAGCGCTTTTTTCCGCCGGCCTCTTCGCGGTAGTAAGACTCGTTGAGCAGCATGCCCTGGGTGAAAAGCTTCTTGAACGGTTCGCTGAAGTTAACCAGGCCACGCGGTTTGCCGTCTGGGCCGGTGACCTGGATGTCGCGCATGGCCTTGGTCCAGAAACGCGCATAGAGCAAGTGCAGCACCGCGTGTTCGATGCCGCCGATGTACTGGTCCATCGCCATCCAGTAGTCGTTGCGCGCGTCCACCATCGCGTGTTCGCTGTCGGGGCTGCAGTAGCGCATGTAGTACCAGGCGCTGTCGACAAAGGTGTCCATGGTGTCGGTTTCGCGGCGTGCCGCTTTGCCGCACTTCGGGCAGGCCACGTTCAGAAATGCCGCGCATTTTTTCAGCGGGCTGCCGCTGCCATCGGGCATCAGGTCTTCGGGCAGCAGCACCGGCAGGTCTTTTTCCGGCACCGGCACGCTACCGCAGCCACGCGGGCCATCGCAGTGGATGATGGGAATGGGTGTGCCCCAGTAACGCTGGCGGCTGATGCCCCAGTCACGCAGCCGCCAGGTGGTTTTTTTCTCACCCAGGCCTTTGGCCCGCAGCGCCGCAGCGATGGCGTCCACCGCTGCTTTGAAGTTCAGGCCGCTGTAGACACCGGAGTTGACCGTGAAACCCCGTTGCTTGTCGGCATACCAGTCTTGCCAGCGGGTGTAGTTGAAACGCTCGCCGTCCACATGCACCACGTCCAGCACCGGCAGGCCGTACTTCAGCGCAAAGGCAAAGTCACGCTCGTCGTGGGCGGGCACCCCCATCACGGCGCCATCGCCATAGGTCATCAATACATAGTTGCCCACCCACAGCGGCACGGCTTCTTCGGTCAGCGGGTGGCGCACGGTCAGGCCGGTGGGCATGCCCACCTTTTCCTTCAGCGCCATCTCGGCTTCGGTGGTGCCGCCCTTTTTGCATGCTTCGATGAACGCGGCCAGCGCCGGGTTGCCCAGCGCTGCATGGGTGGCCAGCGGGTGCTCGGGCGCCACGGCACAGAAGGTGACGCCCATCAAGGTGTCGGCGCGCGTGGTGAACACAAACATGCGGCCCTCGGTCAAAGGCACACCGGCTGCATCACGAATGTCATGCGTGAAGGCAAACCGCACCCCTTCGCTCTTGCCGATCCAGTGTTCCTGCATCAGGCGTACCCGCTCGGGCCAGCCTTCCAGGAAGTACGGCGCGGTGCTGTCGTTGACGCCCGCCAGCAGTTCGTCGGCGTACTTCGTGATGGCCAGGTAGTAGCCGGGGATCTCGCGCTTTTCCACCAGCGCACCGCTGCGCCAGCCGCGCCCGTCTTCAACCTGTTCGTTGGCCAGCACGGTCTGGTCCACCGGGTCCCAGTTGACGATCTGCGTCTTCTTGTAGGCGATGCCCTTTTCCAGCATCTTCAAGAAGAACCACTGGTTCCACTTGTAGTAGCTGGGGTCGCAGGTGGCCACCTCGCGGCTCCAGTCGAAAGCCAGGCCCAGCGGCTGCATCTGGCTTTTCATGTCGGCGATGTTGGCGCGTGTCCACTGCGCAGGTGGCACCTGGTTGTCCATGGCGGCGTTTTCAGCCGGCAGGCCGAAGGCGTCCCAGCCCATCGGCATCAGCACGTTCATGCCCTTCATGCGCAGGTAGCGCGCCATCATGTCGTTGATGGTGTAGTTGCGTACATGGCCCATGTGCAACTTGCCGCTGGGGTAGGGCAGCATGCTGCAGGCGTAGAACTTGGGCTTGTCGTTGCGCTCGTGCACGCGGTAGGCGTCGGTGGCGGCCCAATGCGCCTGCGCGGCGGCTTCAACTTCGGCGGGGGCGTATTTATCGTTCATGGCGCCAATTGTAGGTAGCGCCCGCGCACGCAGCGCCCACGTTGCCCTGGCGCCGCAGCGGTGCCGGTTAACGTGCAGGCAGCTCGGTCACAAAGCCGATGCGCGTCAAGCCTGCAGCCTGCACCAGGCCTATCAGTTCAGCCACGCGGCCGTAAGGCACCCGTTCGTCGGCCCGCAGCTGCACCTCGGTGTGAGGCTGTCGCGCCGCGGCAGCGCGGGCGCGCTCAGCCAGCTGTTCTCGGGTGCTGGGCTCGTCGCCCAGGTACAGCTGGCCCTGGGCGTCCACCGCCACCAGCAGCACGGCGGGCAGGTCGGCGCCTGGGGCTGCACCGTCGGCCTGGGGCAGGTCCAGCGCCAGCCGTGCGTTCATCAGCGGTGCCGTGATGATGAAGATCACCAACAGCACCAGCATCACGTCAATCAACGGCGTCATGTTGATGTCGCTCATGGGGCGTGAGCCGGGGTTGCGTTCCAGGCGGCCGAAAGCCACGTCAGGGCCCCTCGGGCAGCTGCAGCGCCGGGGCGCGGCCGGGGCTGCCGGTGTGGTCCAGCGCCATCTCGCGCAGGTCGTGCGCAAAACCTTCCAGTTCGGCTTCACAGGCGGCCACCCATTTGCCAAACACGTTGTAGGCCAGCACAGCGGGCACGGCCACGGCGATGCCGGCGGCCGTCATCACCAGCGCTTCACCGATGGGGCCCGAGACCTTGTCGATGGTGATGCCACCCGCGGCCGCCATGCCGGCCAGCGCACCGTAAATGCCCCACACGGTGCCAAACAGTCCCACAAAAGGCGCCGTGCTGCCCACGGAGGCCAACAGCACCTGGCCCCACTGCAGATGGGCCAGGCCGCGGTGCAGCGCGTCGCGCAGGCGCCGGGTGAGCTGCGACGCGGCCTGCCCAGCACCCTCCAGGGTGCCCACGCCCGGGCGAGCCAGCGCCGCTTCCAGCAGCGGCAGCAGCACCCGTTCGCGGTCCATCGCGTTCAGGCGCGTGCGGCCTTCGTCCAGGCCCGCCGCGGCCCAGAATGCCGGCACCGCACGCTGGATGTCGGCGGCCGCGCGGCGCAGCAGCCAGGTCTTCCAGATGATCAGCACCCAGGCGCACACGCTCATGGTTAACAGCAGCAGCGCCACCGTGCGCACGATGCCGTC
>JANNMQ010000032.1:0-1963 GCA_031398045.1 Rubrivivax sp. | reverse complement strand
CTGCAGGCCCAAAGCCACCAGCGCTTCGGCCATCTTGACGGCGGCCGACACCCCGTCCACCACCGGCACGCCCAGCCGCTGCTGAAGCGTGCGGCACAGTGTGGCCATGCCGCCGCAACCCAGCACGATGGCGCCGCTGCGGTCTTGGTGCAACGCGCGGCGGGCGGCGGCTTCAATCTGCGCCACGGTGTCTTCACCGCACTGTTCCAGCGCCAGCACCGGCACGTCGGTGCCATGGATGCCCCTGCACGTGCGCTCAAAGCCGTAGCGCAGCACCAGGCGTTCTGCAATCACGCAGGTGCGGGTCATGGTGGTCACCACGCTGAAGCCGGTGGCCACGAAAGACGCGGCATGAAAAGCCGCTTCGGCAATGCCCAGCACGGGCGCGGTGGTCAGTTCACGCGCGGCGTCCAGGCCGGGGTCGCCAAAGCAGGCAATCACCACCGCGTCAAAAGCCTCGGGCGCTGCAAGACACACCTGTTCGGCCACCCCGGCGGCGCCAAACACGTCGTCGAAATGACTCTCGATGGAAGCCGGCCCAAACGTGGGCTGGCGTGCCACCACCACAGTGCCGCTGGCGGCCACCGCGCGTGCCGCTTCGGCCATGCCGTGGGTCATCGCTGCCGAGGTATTGGGGTTCACGAGCAGTAGCTTCATAGGGCGTATTCTGTCCAGAATGGTGCGTTTTGCATACAAAGCGTGCATGACAGTCGTCGACGCTGTGATCTGCGTTGCAGGGACATGCGCTGAGCAAACTTTGAACCTGGTGTCGTTCGCGAAGGGTGTGCTGCAGGCTTTGCAAGCAGAACTTGCGAATGAAACCGGGCACCCAATGAATGCTTCGGTTGCAGGCCCGGCGCACCGACACCTGAAAGACCGCGTGTCAGCAGTTGCGCACCGCGTTGGCACACCGATTGCAAGGTCGGGGAGTAAGAAAAGCGTCCAACCAGGCCTGCAGCGTCTGGGCCGATTTGGGCACATTGGCTGCATACAAAAACTTCAGGAGAAAACCCCCATGAAACGAGCAGTCCCCTTGTTGGTCCCGGTCGCCTTGCTGGCCGCTGCATGGCTGGCCGCCGGCCCTGTGGCCGCCCAAGAAAAGGTGTTGCGTGTGGCCATGACGGCAGCCGACATCCCGCGCACCCTGGGCCAGCCTGACCAGGGTTTTGAAGGCAACCGCTTCACCGGCATTCCGATGTATGACGCGCTGACGCACTGGGACCTGTCCAAGGCCGATGCAGCCAGTGTGTTGATACCGGGCCTGGCCTTGAGCTGGCAGACCGACGCCAAGGACAAAACCAAGTGGGTCTTCAAATTGCGCCCGGGTGTGAAGTTCCACGACGGCAGCGACTTCACCGCCGACGCCGTGGTGTGGAACGTGCGCAAGGTGCTCGACAAAGAGGCCGTGCACTTCGACGCCAGCCAGGTGGGTGTCACGGCCAGCCGCATGCCCACGCTGCGCAGCGCACGCATGGTCGATAACCTGACGGTAGAACTCACCACCAGCGAGCCCGATGCCTTTTTGCCGTTGAACCTGACCAACCTGTTCATGGCCAGCCCGGCGCACTGGCAGAAAAAGTTCGACACTGCTTCATCCGCAAACCCGGGCGCCACGCCCGCTGACAAGGCCAAGACCGCGTGGATTGCGTTTGCCGCCGATGCCAGCGGCAGCGGCCCTTTCAAGATGGCCCGTTTTGTGGCCCGTGAACGGCTTGAGGTGGTGGCCAACAAGGCCTACTGGGACCCCAAGCGCACGCCCAAGATCGACCGTGTGGTGATGCTGCCCATGCCCGAGGCCAATGCCAATGCCCGCACCGCGGCGCTGTTGTCGGGCCAGGTGGACTGGATCGAGGCGCCGGCGCCTGACGCCATGGCCACCATCACGCAGCGCGGCCACAAGATGTATTTCAACCCGCAGCCGCATGTGTGGCCCTGGCAGCTGAGCTTTGCCGAGGGCTCGCCC
>JANNMQ010000028.1:0-2380 GCA_031398045.1 Rubrivivax sp. | reverse complement strand
GTGGTGGCGGCCAGCCTCTTTGTGGCCGGCGTGCTGGTGGGTGCCGACAGCATGAGCCGCGCTGCCGGGGTGCCCAGCTACCTGGCCGATGTGATTGTGGCCACCGCGCTGCTGTCGGTGCTGGTGGCGGCCTGGTTGCTGCAGCGGCGCATCGTCTGGCGCTCGCCGACTTTGGCAGCCCCGTCGGCAGTTGACGGGGCATCGCCGTGAGCAACACCGTCAGCGCTGTGTTCAGCCTGCTGCTGCTGCCCGACTTCTGGGTGGCCGTGCTGCGCATTGCCACGCCCTTGATCCTGGGCACGCTGGGGGTGCTGCTGTGTGAACGCGCCGGTGTGCTGAACCTGGGCGTTGAAGGCATCTGGGTGGCCGGCGCTTTTGTCGGCTGGCTGGCGGTTTACCACGGTGCGCCGCTGTGGGGCGGTGTGCTGGCCGCAGCGGCGGTGGGTGCTGTGCTGGGCCTGCTGCTGGCGGCGCTGACGGTAGGGCTGGCACTGTCGCAGCATGTCAGCGGGCTGGGCATCACGCTGCTGGCCACCTCACTCAGTTATTACGGTTACCGCGTCAGTTTCCCCACCGTCAGCACACCGCCCACCGTGACGCCTTTTGCGGCGATGGACTGGTTGCCAGTTCCGGTGCTGAACCAGCAGACACCGCTGACGCTGCTGGCGTTGGCGCTGGTGCCGTTGCTGGGCTGGTTATTGATGCGCACACCGCTGGGCCTGGCGGTGCGTATGGTGGGCGAAAACCCACAAGCAGCCGAAGGGCAGGGTGTGAACGTGGTGGCAGTGCGCACGGGCTCCATCGTGGCCGGCTCGGCCCTGATGGGTGTGGCGGGTGCGTTCCTGACCTTGGCGGCCTTCAACGCTTTTTTCTTCAACATGGTCAACGGCCGCGGCTGGATCTGCGTCGCGCTGGTGGTGTTTGCCAGCTGGCGCCCGGGCAAGGCGCTGCTGGGTGCGCTGCTGTTTGCTTTTTTTGACGCACTGCAGTTGCGGCTGCAGCAAGCGGGTGGTGATGGCCTGCCCTACCAGCTGTATTTGATGCTGCCCTATGGGCTGTCCATCGTGGCGCTGGTGGCGGTGGCACGGAACGCCGGCTACCCGCAGGCATTGATGAAACCTTACCGGCGAGGTGAACGGTGAAACGCAGCACCACCGTCCCAGCGCTGAACCGGAGCTGAACACCATGCTCGACTTGTTGATTCACAACGCCAGCCTGCCCGACGGCCGCACCGGCATGGGTGTGGCGGTGCAAGACGGTCGCATTGCTGAAGTCAGCGCTGGCCTGGCACCGGCGGCGGCCGCGGCGCACCACAGCATCGACGCCGAAGGCCAGTTGCTGACGCCGCCTTTTGTCGATGCCCATTTCCACATGGACGCTACGCTCAGTGTTGGCCTGCCGCGTGTCAACCAGAGCGGTACCTTGCTCGAAGGCATCACACTGTGGGGCGAACTGAAGCCGCAGCTGACGCAGCAAGCACTGGTTGAACGTGCGCTGACCTACTGCGACTGGGCCGTGGCGCAGGGCCTGCTGGCCATACGCACGCATGTGGACGTGTGCGACCCGCGGCTGCTGGCGGTGGACGCGCTGCTGGAGGTGAAACGCCGCGTGGCAACCTACATCGACCTGCAGCTGGTGGCCTTCCCGCAAGACGGCCTGCTGCGCTCGCCCGGCGCGCTGGCCCTGATGCAGCAGGCGCTGGACAAGGGTGTGGATGTGGTGGGCGGCATTCCGCACTTTGAACGCACCATGGCCGACGGTGCACGCAGCGTGAAGATGCTCTGTGAAGTCGCGGCGCAACGCGGCCTGATGGTGGACATGCACTGCGACGAAAGCGACGACCCGCTGTCGCGCCACGTGGAAACGCTGGCATCGGAAACCCAGCGCCTGGGCCTGCACGGCCGTGTCACCGGTTCGCACCTGACGTCGATGCACAGCATGGACAACTACTACGTCAGCAAATTGATACCGCTGATGGCCGAAGCGCAGCTGCACGTGGTGGCCAACCCGCTGATCAACATCACGCTGCAGGGCCGTCACGACACCTACCCCAAGCGCCGCGGCATGACCCGCGTGCCCGAGCTGATGGCCGCCGGCCTGACGGTGGCTTTTGGCCACGACTGCGTGATGGACCCCTGGTACAGCCTGGGGAAGGCGGACATGCTGGACGTGGCGCAGATGGGGCTGCATGTGGCGCAGATGACGAGCCAGGCGGCCATGCGCCAATGTTTCGACGCCGTGACGGTGAACCCGGCGAAGATCCTGCAGCTGCCGCGCTACGGCATCACGGCCGGCAACGACGCCAGCTTTGTGCTGCTGCAGGCGCGAGACCCCATCGAGGCGCTGCGCCTGCGCCCCACGCGGCTGAAGGTGTACCGGC
>JANNMQ010000016.1:0-1729 GCA_031398045.1 Rubrivivax sp. | reverse complement strand
GGAAGGCGTCACCGTGGCTGCAGGGTCGCCTGTTACCGGACCTGCTGCAGTGCTTGCGCCCGCTGCGCCGGGCGACAGGGCTGCCGCAGTGGCCGCAGTGTCACCACCCGCAGGCGTGGTGATCGAATCAACCGCGGCAGCGGGCGCCCCGCCGCTGGCACTGGCGCCCGAGCCCGTGGTGGTGGACTTGGGCCAGAAAAGAAAGCCGGCCACGGCCAGCGCAGCAAGGCCAGCCACTGCCACCGGCCATGCAGCCTTGCGCGGTGCAGCGGGCGTGACGGCAACAGCAGCAAGCTGGGTGACGATGGGCGCCATTGGAGCATCAGCCGGTGCCCGCGGTGCAGCGGCGGTCATTGAACCGGGCCCAGCTGGCAACACCCCCGCTGCGGCGGCCACGCCCAGGGCGGAGCCCGGGGCTGAGACGCTCCGGACTTCATCTGCAGGAGCCTGCGTCCTGGGCATCACCAGCGTGGCGTCGTCGCCACCCGTCAAACCGCGTGGCAGCACCTGGGTCTTGTCCCAGGCGTCGGTGCTGGGCACAACCTGAAAAGCCTGCGGCACCTGGCGTTCACCGCGCAGCACCTGGCGCAGCTCGGTCACGTTTTGTGGACGATCGGCAGGTTTGGGCGCCAGCATCCAGTCCACCAGCTGCAGAAAAGCCGGGCTGAAACCGGGCAGACTTTGCTCTGCCAAAGCCGCTGACTCGTCAAACACGGCCCGTGCCGTGGCCGGCGCTGGTGGCCTGCCCATCAACACAAAGTGCAGCGTAGCGCCCAGCGCGTAAAAGTCGGTCCACGGGCCCTGCTTCACCGAACCGGTTTCAGCGTATTGCTCGATGGGTGCATAAGCGGGCTTCAGAATAGCGGTCAGCGTCTGTGTCTTGTCGGTAAGCACGCGGCGTGCGGCGCCAAAGTCCAGCAGCACCGGCCGGCCATCGGGTTCTATCTGGATGTTGTCGGGCGCGATATCACGGTGGTAGACACCCTCGCCATGCAGACGTTCCAGCGCGCCGAGCAAGGCGTCCAGCATGCTGCGCAGGGTGGTTTCTTCAGGCGCGTGGCCCAGTTCTACGCGCAGTTCTTTCAAGGTACGACCGCGCATCACCGGCATGGCCATGTAGGCCGTGCCATTGGCTTCCCAGAAGCGCAGCACTTTCAGCAACGATGGGTGGTCAAAACGCGCCAGCAGCCGCGCTTCGTTGACAAAAGAGCGCAGACCCAGCGCAAAGGTATCGGCGTCGGACTGCGAACGCAGCGACACATGCATGGTTTCGGTGCGACCGGCCAGCGAAGCCGGCATGTACTCCTTCACCGCCACCTCACGTTCCAACGCGTGGTCGAAGGCCAGGTACACGATGCCAAAACCGCCCACACCCAGCAAGCTGAGTAACTCAAACTCACCCAGCCGGGTGCCTACCGGCAGCGCGCTGGCGTCGTACACACGTGGTGCAGAGGGTGCTGGGGCCGACATGCAATGAGCTTATCAGGCTTGCCGGCCCGGGCACCATCGCCAATGCGAGGGATGCAGCGTTGCGCCATCGATGTCTGAAATGCGACCGAAATGACAGCCACCATCACCCTCATGGCAGGTCGGCATGCGGCTGGCGCCGGCCCGATATGCTCACCCGCATGCACGCCTGGAACGTGATTTTTGAGGATGCCGACCTGCTGGTGGTTAACAAACCCAGCGGCTTGCTGTCGGTGCCCGGCCGCGGACCCCAAGGCGCCAT
>JANNMQ010001130.1:0-2101 GCA_031398045.1 Rubrivivax sp. | reverse complement strand
CGCGTCGGTGCCCCACAGCGCGGCCCTGCTGTGGAAGCGGCCGAATGTTCGCACCGAACAGCAGGCCCACGCCATGGTCCAGACCTGCTGTCGTCACGGTCCGATACCAGCAGCCGACAATTCCGAACGACTGCGTCAGCGAACGCCGGTCAGCCGATCTTGAGGATGCAACAGCAGTTGTGGCAAGGGCCTGGGCTGCGTCTCATCCCGCGCATCGGCCGCTACAAACAAGGCGTAGCCCGCCACCACACCGTCCACCACCAACAGGCGTTGAAAGTCGTGCGCGACCGTTGCGCTTTCGGCCTGCAGCGGGGCTGCTTGCTCGTGCAAGCCCAGACACTGCAGCGCGCGCGCCAGGGTGGTCAGCATCAGGTGGTGCAAGGTCACCGTCCAGGCGCTGCACAGGTGTTCACGCATGGCAGGATCGGCCGGCTGCAGCGAATCGTTCCAGTCGCCGTGGCCATAGGCGGCCAGTGCCTTGCCGCTGATACGCCGTGTCTGGATGACCTGCAATGCGCGTTGCACGTGCTGCCAGACGGTGCCGGTTTGCGCCGCGCTGCCGGCTGGCGCGTAGAAAGTCAAGGTCACGCTCAGCAACGCCGCGTCACCCGTGGCCAACAGGTAACGCGCCAAACCCAGCAGCGGCCAAAAAACGATGTCGCCGTGCGCATCACCAGCGCGCAGCTGCTCTTCGCGCTGGAAAAACATGAACCACTGCGGCCAGTCGCCGCTGGTTTCTTGGGCTGCAAACACCCGCAGCAGCAAGTCACGCACCGAGGCTGGCTGGTCCAGCGCGAGCAGCATTTCCAGCGGGCCCTGGCAGACATCGCGCGTGCCCCAGCCGCCACCCGAAAACTGCTCCAGCCCGCGCGGCGACAGGTAATGCACCAGTGCGTTGTGCAGGTACCAGGGCGCGATGTCGGTCAGGCGCCGCAGGGCCGGCAACAGCGGGCTGTGGGTGGGCAGCTGCCATTGTGGCAAGCGGGGTTCAACCTGCGCCGGGACTTCCGCTTGCAGCAAGCGCACCTTCAGACACAAACCGAAGTGGGTGGTTGGGGCGCTTTGCACACACACCCAGGGTTGACCGCGCGGCTGCTCATCGGCATGCAGCAGCTCATCACCACCCACTTTTTCGAAGTCCGATCCTGCCTCGGGCTGGATCAAGAAGCCGCCATCGGGAAAGCGCGCTGCCAAGTCGCCCACCGGCGGCACGGCCACCCACAACCCCGCGCCGTCACCTTCCTCGTCAGTCACCATTCGGTGCACCACCGCCGCCGCATCGATGCCGTCATCACCACCCAAAGCCACATGGTGCGTCACCAGCACCCGGGCCGGTGCGCCTTCCAGCACGCGCAGCTGCAGGCTCATGCCATGCGGGCCGCTGTGGGCCTGGCTGTGCACCTCGATCAAGCCGCCTGCGTGGCGGTACAGCCACCGGCAAGCCTGCGGCTGCATCTCAAAGGCCGACGGCAAACCCAACTGCTGCCAGCCCTGCCCCACGTCCACAAACACGCGCTGCCCGTGGGACCGGTAGGCACCCAGCCAGGCGCGGACGGTGGACAGGCAGCGGTTGATGCCCACGTGCCCCTGCGTCAGCAGGGAGTGAAAAACACCGCCCATCCAGACCGTGGATGTCAGCGCCGTTTCATCTGGCACCAGATGCTGACCGCTGCGCAAGATATGTCCATGCGGCCGCACCGTGCGCAATTCCTTGGCGCGCAGCACCACGTGCGTGTGCGGCCCGCAGTAAAACGATAACAGGCTGCCACCTTCAAATTCTTCGTGGCGCCAGGGACCGCCAAAGTGTTGTTGCAGTTCAGGGCCTGTCAGGTCCAGCGTGGGCAGCAGCGGCGCCTGGGAAAACAACGACCGCGACGGTGACGGCGATGGCGGTGTGTGCGTTGCTTCAGCCTGCTGATCGGTGCTCACTGGCGCGACCGCTGGGTGCGCTGACGGCGATGCCAACGCTGCCGCTGGCCACGGCGGCAGCGCCTCGGGCAGAGCCAGCGCCGCGTCGGCATGCTCCAGATCCACGGCTGATGTGGCCGCTGCGTGGTCAGCCAGCAGATGCGCAAAGAAGCCCACAGTGGCGGCTGCGCCC
>JANNMQ010001095.1:0-5672 GCA_031398045.1 Rubrivivax sp. | reverse complement strand
CTGCAACGACCGTTTCGATGACACGGCCTTCCAGCGTGCGGTCTTCCTGCGGAGAATTCTTGGAGCGCGAGCGCAGCCTGGTCTCGTCCACCGTCCAGCTCAAGGTGAGATCCACCAAGGCACCCTCGCCACGGGGCTTCGACAAGCTCAGCCCGAACGGAGATTGATGCGTCTGAACGCAAAACGGTATGAGAAGCTGAAGCCCACCCGGTTTCAAATCAGCCGCAGCGCAACACCCGCCCTGGTTGCGCTTCGGTGCGCAGGCCGTCGCGCACGACAAACTCGCCGTTAACCAGCACCTGCACAAAACCCGCAGGATGCACCCGCGGGTCGGCGGCGCTGGCGCGGTCTTGCACCTGCGCGGCGTCAAACACCACCACATCGGCCTGCGCCCCGGCACGCAACACACCCCGGTCTTGCAGGCCCAGGCGCGCAGCCGGCCGGCCGGTGATGCGATGCACGGCGGCTTCCAGCGTCAGCACGCCGCGCCGGTGGGTGTAGTCGCCCAGCAGCCGCGCCGTCCAGCCATAACCCGACAGCGAACCGATGCTGCCTGCCAGCGGCCCGCGCCGCGACACCGACAGCGTGTCTGACATCACACTGCAGCGCCGGTCGCGCAGGCACAGGCAGATGTCTTCGTCTTCGAAATTGCGCGCCGTCCACAGCATCTGCGCCAGGCCTTCACCCTCGGCGCGCAGCAGGTCCAGCACCGCATCAAAGGGGTCGGCCACACCCAGGCGCAGTGCAATCTGCATGAAGTCCAGGCCCACCAGTTCGGGGTGTGCCACGCTGTGCAGCAGTTGTATGCGTTCCCACCGCCCGGCCGGCACCAACTGCCAGATGGGTTGCGGGTTGTGCCGCATGCGCTGGCGTGCTGCCGGGTCAGCCAGCCGCGCCAACGTGGCCGCCGTACCCCCTTCCCGCGCCCAGGCCGGCAGGCAGCTGACCACCACGGTGTGGCTCCACTCATGGGGTATGACGTCGAAGGCCACGTCCACGCCGCTGGCTTCGGCCGCGTCCAGCTGCAACAGCGCCTGTTGCATGGCTGCGGGCGGCGCGCCAAACTTGGGCTGGATGTGCGATATCTGCAGCCGTGCACCGGCGTGACGCGCGGTGCGGATGGCTTCAGCAAAACCCAGTTCGCAATCCACATCGCGGTTGCGCACATGGGTGGCATACAGCCGGCCGCGCCGCCCCGCCAGTTGCGCCAGCGCGGTGACCTCGGCTTCTGCGGCTTCTTTGCCCGGCCAGTACTCCAGCCCGCTGCTCAGCCCCCAGGCACCGGCGTCCAGCGCTTCTTCGGCCAGGCGCGTCATCACCTGCAGGTCTGCACCACCGCCGGGGCCGGGCACGCCCAGGCCCGCGGCGGCGCGCACCAGTGCGCCGTGGCCCACCAGCGCGGCCACGTTCACCGCCGGCCGCGCCTGCTGCAGACGTTCCAAGTACTGCGCAAAGCTGCGCCAGTCCAGTTCAACACCGGCATCCAGGTGGCCAATCATCTGGCTGGCGTCGGGCACCAGCCCCAAGGGTGCGGCACTGAATCCACACTGGCCAATCACCTCGGTCGTTACGCCCTGGCAGACGGCGCTGTCGGCGCGGCCGTCCACCAGCAAGGTGAAGTCGGAATGGGTGTGCAGGTCGACAAAACCCGGCGCCACCACCAGCCCGGTGGCATCGATGGTTTGGTCCGCCTTGGCATGGGGCAGCGGCGCCACCAGCACCACACGGTCACCGCTGATGGCCACATCGGCCCTGAAGCCGGGCCGGCCGGTGCCGTCCACCACAGTGCCACCGTGTATCAGCAGGTCCAGGTTCATGCGGGTGTCGTTTTTCGCGGGTGTAACTTTGCAACGGCCTTGTTTGCGGGCGGCTGGGCCACCCCAGCGCGGGCGTGCGCCAGCTCGCGGGCCAACAACTGCACACCGGCCTCGATGCGGTCAGCCGCTATCGACGAATAGCCGATGCGCAGGAAGTGCCGGGGCACCCGTGGCCCGGCGAAAAAGATGTCCCCAGGCTCCACCACCACCCCCTGCTGATACAAGCGCGACGCCAGCTCGCGGGTATCGATGCCCACACCGGCATGCAGCCACAGCGCCGACCCACCCTGGGCCGCCACCGCTTGCAGCTCGGGCGCATGCCGCGCCAGGGCTGCACGCAGCACCCGGGCGCGGTCCTGGTAGGCGCGGTTGAGCCGGCGCACAAAGGCTTCTTGGTGCCCGTGGGCAATGAAGCTGGCCGCCACCAGCTGGTTGTTGGTGGGCACGTGGCGCATCACCAGCCGCCGCAGGGCACGCAATTCGCGTATCAGTTCAGCCGGCGCGACCACGTAGCCCAGCCGCAGGCCATGCGCCAGCGTCTTGGACAGACTGCCCAGGTAGATCACGCGCGACTGCATGTCCAGGCTCTTCAACGCTGGGGTGGGCTGGCCGGAAAAGTTCAGCTCGCTTTCGTGGTCGTCTTCGATCACCACGAAGTCGTCGCGCTCGGCCCGGGCCAACAGTTCCTGGCGCCGCGCCAGCGGCATGGTGACGGTGCTGGGGCACTGGTGGCTGGGGGTCACGTACACGTACTGACAGCCGGTGAGTGCAGCGCCCAGCACCAGGCCTTGTTCGTCCACACGCAGCGGTTTCAGATGGCGCGTGCGCAGCAAAAAATTGTTGCGGGCATCGGGGTAGCCGGGGTTTTCAATGCCCACCCGCGTGGTGGCACCCACCAGCAGTGTGGCCAGCAAAAAGGTGGCCTGCTGCGCGCCGCTGGTCACCAGTATCTCGTCGCGACCGGCCCAGATGCCGCGCGCCGGCAGCAGCCGGCGGTGTATCTGGTCCACCAGCGCTTCGTCGTCACGGTCGATGTGGTCGGGCGCCCAGCTGCGCAGGCCCCTGGTCTGCAAAGACTCCAGCACACATTCGCGCCAGTCGGCGCTGGGGAAGAGGCTGGCATCGAACTGGCCGTAGATAAAAGGGTAAGGCTGCTGCTGCCAGTCGCTGGGCTTGCTGATGTTGCGCTGCGCGCTGGGCTGCAGCCGCAGGCGTTCGCGCCAGCGCACGCTGCCAGGGCCTTGGGCGGCGCCTGCGCGCTGGCGAGCACCCAGGTAGGTGGCCTGCAGCTGTTCACTGACGAAGTAACCACTGCGCGGGTGGGCGACGATCAAGCCTTTGTCAGCCAGGGCAAGCAAAGCCAGCGTGACGGTGGTGCGAGACAACTGCAGCGACTGCGCCAGTTCACGGCTGGACGGCAAGGCTTCGCCGGGCGAAAGAAAACCCTCCATCACGGCGTGCACCAGCATGTCGCGCAGCTGCCCTTGCAGCGTGGCGGCACGGCCTTCGAAGCGACGGAAGAGCCGCGGCCACATCAGGTCGCCCGTGCGCTGGCGGCGCGGCGGATGAGGTCCGGTGGGATCGGTCGTTTTCATTGGCTGAGCGACAAATTTCGGGCAAACCCTGAAGGATCGGACACCATCTGGACTGATCGATCGTGCAACTCTGGATTTAAACACGGTGCGCCGCCGCGGCGTGTGGCACTCCATCACCCAGCGCACAGCCGGCCACAGGCGCAGCTCCGCAGGCCCGCGCAGATGTAACGCCTGTTGGACATCGACCACGAAGCGGTGTTGCCCCGGGGGGTGGCACGCTGAAAGTCCCGCACACTGACGCGGCCCTGTCACGGGCCCGCTGCATGCTTGTGCCACCGTGACCACCAGCCCAACAACAGGAGCCGCCCCCATGTCTTTGTGCCTCGAATTGCGCGCTGCTTGGCCCGCACGTTTCCTGTCGGCCAGTGCCCGCGCCCGTGCCCGCGCCCGTGCCCGCGCTTGGGCGCTGGCTTCGCTGGCCCTGTTGGGCATGGCCGCGCCCGCCAGCGCTGCCGTGCAGATCAGCCAGGTCTACGGTGGTGGCGGCAACAACGGCGGCCTGTACAACGCCGACTTCGTGGAGCTGCGCAACACAGGTGCGGCGGCCGTCAGCCTGCAAGGCTGGTCGCTGCAGTACGCGTCGGCCACCGGTGCCACCTGGGGCGGCGCGCAACTGACGCCGCTGACGGGCAGCATCCCGGCCGGTGGTTACTACCTGATCAAACTGGCCACCGGCGCCAACACCGGCCAGCCTGCGCTGCCCACACCCGACGCCACTGGCACCACGGCGATGAGCGCCACGGCCGGCAAGGTGGCGCTGGTGAACAGCACGACCGCGCTCACCGGAACCTGTCCGCTGCCGAATGCCACCATCGTTGACTTTGTCGGCTTTGGCAGCAACGCCAGCTGCAGCGAAGGTGGCAGCCCGGCACCGGCACCGTCCAACAGCACCGCGGTGCTGCGCGGCGGCAATGGCTGCACCGACACCGGCAACAACGGCAGCGACTTCGCCACCAGCGCACCCTTGGCGCGCAACAGCGCCTCGGCGCCAGTTGCCTGCGATGCCGGCCCCGGCCCTGGCCCTGACCCCACCAACCCCACCGACCTGGCCATCTACACCATCCAGGGCAGCGGCGCCAAAAGCACGCTGGTGGGCACCCTGGCGCGTACCAGCGGCGTGGTCACGAAAACCGTGAACAACGGCTTTTTCATGCAGGACATTGCGGGCGACGGCAACGCCGCCACGTCAGACGGCATCTTCGTCTTCACCGGCACCACCGCCTACGCTGCGGCAGCGCCGGGCAACCTGGTGCAGGTGACGGGCACGGTGGTTGAATTCAACGTCGGTGCGGCTTCAAACGCGCAGACGCTGGCGCGCACCGTCACCGAGCTCAGCGCGGTCAGCACGGTCACGCTGCTGGGCACCGGACAGGTCATCACGCCGGTGGTGGTCACGCTGCCCGAAGCGGTGGACGACGACCTGGAACGCCTGGAAGGCATGCTGGTGACGCTGAACGGCCCGCTGACGGTGGCGCAGAACTTCTTCCAGGGCCGTTATGGCCAGCTGACATTGGCCGCCGGCGGCCGCCTGGAAACACCGACCAACCGCCACCGCCCGGGTGCCCAGGCGCAGGCCTTGGCCGATGAAAACGCGCGCCGCCGCATCGTCCTGGACGACGGCAGCAGCCTGCAGAACCCGAACCCGACACCCTACCTGGGCGCGCAGGCACTGCCGCGCGCCGGCGATGTGGTGAATGGCACCATCACCGGCGTCATCGACTTCGGTCTGGCCACCGACAGCAACACCAACGCCGGCGACTACAAGATACACCCCACCACGGCCGTTGTGTTCACTGCTGCCAACCCACGCAGCAGCGCCCCAGCCGCTGTGGGCGGCAACCTGAAAGTGGCCAGCTTCAACGTGCTGAACTACTTCACCACCTTCACCAATGGCAGCAACGCGGCCGGGCAGACCGGGCAAGGCTGCAGCCTCGGTAACACGGTGACCGCCGGCAACTGCCGAGGCGCCAACAGCCTGGTGGAATTCCAGCGCCAGCGCGCCAAGATTGTTGAAGCGATGGCTGCCATCGACGCCGATGCCCTGGGGTTGATGGAAATCCAGAACAACGGCAACACGGCCGTGCAGAACCTGGTGGACGCACTGAATGCGCGCATCGGCGCCACGGTGTATGCAGCTGCCGCGTTGCCGGCCGCACAGAACGGCAACAGCAGCACCGGAACCGACGCCATCCGCGTGGCCATCATCTACAAACCGTCGCGGCTGGCGCCACTCTCCGCGCCCCTGTCCGACACCGACGCC
>JANNMQ010001000.1:0-2049 GCA_031398045.1 Rubrivivax sp. | reverse complement strand
TTCCTCGGCAGCATCGCGCTCGGGGCGATCTCGAGCGTGCTCGAGGTCGCGAGCTTCGGGCTCATCGCCGCCACCCAGGCCCACGATCAGCCACGGCAGCCGGTGGCGCGCGCTGCGCAGTGGCGGTTCTTCCAGCGCGTTGCGCGCATCGTCCCCTTCGCGCGTTACGCCGGCCAGGCGGTGCAGATCCTCGACGTGTTCGCGACGCAGGATGTCCATCATCGCCACCGAACCCACGACGCCGACCAAGTGGCCCGTGGCGTCGACCACCGGCATCGCCGCCACGCCGTGGTGCAGTGCCATTGAGGCCATGGTTTCCTGGTCGATGTCGGATCGCACACGCGGCTGGATCCGATGCACACCGTCATGCACCGCGTCATTCACGACGTCGCCCAGCACCGCGGCAGCAGGCAACACCAGCAGTTGGGACGCGCTCAGGGTGCCGAGCAGCCGCCCTTCGTCGTCGACCACGCACAACAACTCCCAGTCGGAACGACCGTCCGCACCCAGTTGCTGGCGGATTTGCTCCGCCGTGTCCCCAGCCTTTGCGACCAGCTTGCGCGGCTCGATGCGACTGGCGGCGGTTTCGTTGTCAGGCAGATGGGCGGGGGTCATCGGAACTCCGCGCGACGACTGCGTCGCGTTGCTCGGAGTCTGCGCTTGAAACGCGGGTCGCGGGTACGACGTTGGGTGCGGCTGTGGCGGCTGTGGGTCAACCCTGCGTCTTCCAGCTCTTTCGTTCGCTGCCGTACGGACGGCGGGCTCGACCCAACGCAAGCTTCGGGATGCGGCGTCAAATCTCGACGATATGCTGGGCATCACGCTGAGCAACTCGCCCACGCCCGTGCCGTACGGTCCCGGTCTCTCGGTTCTGAACATCGACCCCGACAACGCTGCCGAGTCCTACCGGCAGAGGGTCATCGCAGCGCTGCAGGATGACCTGCGGCGGGCGCACATCGAGCCCTATGCCTGGGTGCTCGACAAGAGCATCCTGGCGGCCGGCACGCAGGACCCGCTGCTGGCCGCGCGGCTGGCCGGCGAGCGCAAACAGATCGACCGCATGGCCTCGGGTCTGGCCACGCGCATCTTCACCGTTCCCTGGCTCGCCGTGCCGCCAATCGGCTTGGTTGAGTTGTCTAAACTGGCCGGCGAGATCGCCCCGGCCGAACCCGTGTAGTTCAAGGAGCTTGCCCATGTACGGATTCACCACCACCCTGACGAACACACCGTTTGATCAGGCGATCACCCGCACCATCGCCGCACTGAAGGCCGAAGGCTTTGGTGTGCTGAGCGACATCGACGTGCAGCACGCAATGAAAGAGAAGCTGGGTGTGCAGATGTTGGGTTACCGCATCCTCGGCGCCTGCAATCCGCCGCTGGCGCACCAGGCGCTGCAGGCGGTGCCCGACATCGGGCTGCTGCTGCCCTGCAACGTGATCGTGCGCGAAGAAGCAGCGGACCGTGTGGTGGTCGGCTTCCTCGACCCGCAGATCATGGTCAACCTGGTCGGCAAGCCCGAGGTGCGGGCTGTGGCCGATGCCGCCGAGCAGCGGCTGCGCCGGGCTTGCGAAAGCCTGGGCGGTACGTCGTCACAAAACTGCTAACGACACAACACGTTGTCGGCTGGCGCTGGCCCGTGCGTGCTGACCCATGGGTTTTGGTTCAGTCGGCTTTGATGTTCTTGGTCTTGATGACGCTGCCCCAGTAGTCGGTTTCTTTGGTCACCAGCGCGCCCAGGCCGGCCGGGTCCAGGTAGCGGATCTCGATACCGGTTTTGTCGGCCACGGCTTTGGCTTCCGGGGTGGCCAGCGCGGCCTTCACTTTTTCGGTGAGCAGTTGCACCACGGCCGGCGGCGTGCCGGCGGGCGCAAACAAGCCGACCCAAGCCTCGACTTCGAAGCCCGGCATGCCGGCCTCGGCGGTGGTGGGCACGTTGGGCAGGCCCGGGTGGCGGGTTTTGCCGGTGACTGCATAGGCTTTCAGTTTGCCGGCCTGTACATGCTGCATGACGGATGGCGGCGTGGTCATGAACACCTGCACCTGGCCGCC
>JANNMQ010000943.1:0-1961 GCA_031398045.1 Rubrivivax sp. | reverse complement strand
TGGCCACGTTGTGCGCGCTCATCATCCTACCCAGCGCCACCACTGCAGGCGCAGCCAGTCGGTGACGTGATGGCCGAGCAGCCAGCCCATCGGTTGACGACCGGCCTGCAACTGCGCCAGGCCCTGCATGCCCGGGCGCAGCAACGCTTGCGGCGCGGCCAGCAGGCGGGCTTCGGCTTCGAAGATGTTGCGGCCGTCGGCGGCCTGCGCCACCGGCGACAGACGTTCCACCACCAGCTCAAAACGTTGCGCGGGCAGCGCCGAAAAGGTGACGGCGCCTTTTTGGCCCGGTTGCACAAAGGCGCTGTCGCGCTCGTCCACCTGCAGCTGCAAGCGCAGTTCACGCGTGGGCGTCAGCGTGAACAGCAGTTCACCCCGGCGCAGCGGTGCGGCCAGCTGCTGCTGCAGGTCGCCGGCGATCACCTGGCCGTCAAAAGGCGCCAGCAGACGGGTGCGCGCCAACTGCGCCTGCACCAGGCCCAGTTGCGCGCGCGCTTCGGCCGCACGCGCTTCGGCCAGCACCAGCGCGTTGCGGTCCTGGCGCGCCATGGCGTCACCATAGGCACTTTCATGCTGGGTCACTTCGGTCTGGCGGCGGCGCTGGTCCAGCCGCAGGTCGTCGTCCACCAATTCGGCCAGCAAGTCGCCGGCCTTCACGCTGTCGCCGGCACGCACATGAACGGCTTTCAAGTAGCCGTCCAGTGGCGCCACCACCGCCCGCTGCACCCGCCCTTGCAAGGTGCCGGCGGCGGCCACTTCGTGTTGCAGCGGCACAAAAAACAAACCCACAACGGCAGCAGCCAGCAGCGGCGCCACGGCCAGCCACCCATTGCGGCTGCGGCGTGGCAAGTTGCGCCAGGCGTTGCTGGCCTGGCGCAGGCTGCGTGCCCACACGCCCAAATCACGGTCAGCCTGCAGCTGCAGCAGCGGCGCCAACACACCGGCCACGGCTTGCACCTGCTGCGCCCAGACCTGATCAAAAAGTTGCCCGGTGGGGCGCTCAAACAGCAGCGCGCCAACCGCGTGGGTGTCGACAAACAGCGGCACCGTGAGCACCGCGCCCATGCCATGGCGCTGCGCCAGGCGCGCGTGGGCGCGTGTGACGCGGGGGCGCTCTTCGGGCTGCTGCGGGCAGGCCACACAAGCCCCCTGGTCCAAAGCCTCGTCCATGGCACTGGCCACATCGGCCAGCAGAGGCCGGGCTGCCGCGGCCACGGCAGCACCCGACAAGGCCACCACGCGCGCAAAGCGCCGCTCCACCAAGCCCACAAACACGCGGTCGCAGACCCATTCGCGGGCCATCTCGGTGGCCAAAGCCGTGGCCGCAGGCGCCAGCTGGCGCTGGCCCAGCGCTGCTTTCAGCAGCAGCAGCGAACAGCGTTCTGCTGCCCAGGCGGTGAGGCCCGGGCCGTCGGCAAGTCCTGGCGGCAGTCGCAAATCCATGGGGTGAGGGTCGCAAACGGTCCACGGCCGGGGCAAAGGCCCCCGCCTCGTGGACAAGTTTGCCGGCTACCCCCCAGGGACCAAGGCCGGATCAAGACCGCCTTAGCGGCTCTTTTGGCGCCCGCTTGGCGCCAGCCAGCGGCGCGTGCCGCAAGCGCTCAGCGCCCGTCGCAGAGCTCCGGGCCGCTTCGCCCTCCAAGTCCGCGCAGGGTGAGCGTGGACGTGGACAGCGCCTGCGCGCTGTCCTCGCCTCGCGAACGCCGCCGGCCTGCAGGCCGGTGGCGGACTTGGAGCCGCGGCTCAGCGGACTTGGCAGACCTTGGCTTCGCCGAGCCCTGCCCCGCGGCTTGCGCCGCGCGCCGCAGCCTGCGGCCACGGCGGGTCCGCCTTCAGCGGACTTGGCAGACCTTGAGCATGTTGGTGCCGCCGGGGTGGCCCATTGGTTCGCCGCAGGTGATGGCGTAGGTGTCGCCAGGGCGCAGCACGCCCTTGTCCACCAGCAAGGCTTCGGCTTGGGT
>JANNMQ010000939.1:0-1679 GCA_031398045.1 Rubrivivax sp. | reverse complement strand
TGCAAGCCCTGGCGCTGCAGCAGCTGGGCATCATGGCCGCGCACATTCGAGCCAGCCCACAAGATGCCGATGTGCCCGGTGCCGAAGCGCTGTTCGAGCGAGCCCAGGCCTTGTGGCAATCGTTGGGTGACCACCGCCACGCCAACGCACGTTTGCGCAACCGGGCGCATACAAGCCGGCTGGCTGAACCCGTCGATGTCGGCGCACAGTGTCTGTTTAAAGTCCTTCTCTAAGGGCATAGCGCCTTGCACCGTCAGCACCTTCTGGCCAGCACGCGGGCCGAAGGTGATGCGGTAAGCCGAGCCCGGACACAAACAGTCCAGTGGACAGTTTGTGCCTGGCGCGGGGCCGGGCCACTGGCCCGGCGCGGCCTGCAAGGCCACGCTGCGGCCAGCAGCGGCCTGAGCACGCGGGCCTGCCAGCCCTGCCAAAAAGTTGATGAATGCGCTGATTGTTGACAGTCTGCGCAAGCGATAGGCGGCGGTGTCACTGGCAGCCCTGAGAATTGCCGGCCTGAATCAACAGGCATGGATCAACAGGTGTGAACGCGGACACAGGCCCGGGCAGTTTCGGCGGCAGTAGCGACAAGAACGGCTTGGGCTGCAGGGCCCGCGCTTTCCTGGCGGGGTGTGTTTGGCCTCTGTAGACAAGCCAGGCGCTGCGCCGGTTGTGCCCGCCGCGCCCCCTGCACCGCCCCTTACACCCCTACCGCTGCCAACCACCGCGCGCACGGTGGTTCGTGGCAGGCGGCCCAGCCGACGCCTGCAGGCCGAGCGCAGGCGCTTGTTTCAGGCGCTGGTCTTTTCACTGCTGGTCCACCTGTTGTTGTTGTTTTTGACGGTCGGAGGCCTGGGGTCGGGGTTGCCAGGGCTGGTGTTTCCCTGGCAGGAGCGGCGGGCGGAGGTGCCTGATTTACACATCGTGTTGGCACCGACACCCGCGGCGCTGGCGGGGCCCCGGCAGGCCGCAGCTATCGAGAAGTTCCTGACTCAGGCGGCTGCAGCAGCCCCAGCGCTGGCCCCAGCCCTTGCCCAGGTGCCGCCGACCGACTCGGTGTTGACGCTGGAGCTGGCACCACCGCTGCGTTTGCAGCAGCTCGAAGCGCCAAACACCCGGCCTGCGCAACCATCCCGCTTTCCTGTCACCTTACCTGCTCAGTTACCTGCTCAGTTACCGGCGCCGTCGCCGAAAACCGCGGCAGCGCCAGAACCGCTGCCTTTGCAGGCGCCGGTCACGGCCGATGCTGCCGAGCCTGAACCCCCACCGCCCATGCCGCCCCTACCTGTGCCTGCGCCCGCACCTGAGGTAATGGCAACGCTGCGCAGCTGGGCGCAGGCCGATGCAAGCCCAGCGCCCTTGCCCGTCCCCCGGCTGCTGGCTGTGGATCGTTCCGGCATGGCCGCTCCCGTGTTGCCCGCAGTTCCCAGGGTACCCACCACGGTCATTGCCGCAGCACAGGCAGCGTCGAGCCCGCGGGCGCCAAGGCCGGCTGCCGAAATGGCGAGCGCAGTCGCCCAGGCGGCAAGCGCCGCCGAATCGGTTCAGGCCGCCCAGGCTGCCCGGGCCGTCCTGGACGCTCTGGCCAAACTGGAGCAAGACCGTGCCGCAGAACGGGCTCAACAAGAGCGTCTGGAACGCGAGGCCGCGCAACAAGCGGCAGCTCGGCAAGCAGCCGCGCA
>JANNMQ010000840.1:0-4197 GCA_031398045.1 Rubrivivax sp. | reverse complement strand
GCCACCCTCGACCACGCGGCAGCGCAGAAACCCGACGCCGCAGTGCTGCCACCGCTGTGGCACTGGCTGTCCTTCTAGCCGCTGTACCGGCACAGTGAGATCGGTGCCGACGGCCACGCCAAACGCGGAGGCTTTCTGCCGCCGGTGCCACTGCCGCGTCGCATGTGGGCGGGCAGCCAGTTCGAATTTCGTTCTCCGATCCGTATCGGCGACCGGGTGGCGCGCACCAGCACCATCGCCGATGTGACGCAAAAAGACGGCCGCAGCGGCCGGCTGGTGTTTGTGAAGGTGCGGCATGAATTGCGTTGCAACGGCGCCGCCGACCCGGCGTTGGTGGAGTTTCACGACATCGTCTACCGCGAAGCCAAGGGGCCAGCCGACGTGGAGCCGCCACCCGTGGCCGCGCCCGCCGCTGCGGCTTGGCAGCGCACCGTGGTGCCCGACGACGTGCTGCTGTTTCGCTACAGCGCACTCACCTTCAACGGCCACCGCATCCACTACGACCGCAAATACGTCACTGAAGTGGAAGGTTATCCGGGCCTCATCGTGCACGGCCCCTTGATCGCCACGCTGTTGATGGACCTGCTGCGGCGCCAGGCGCCCGGTGCCGAAGTGGCCAGATTCAGGTTCAAGGCCGTGCGGCCTACGTTTGACCTGCACCCGTTCAAAGTGAACGGCCAACCGGAAGTCACCCAGGCGGGCAACACCGTGAAGCTGTGGGCGCAAGACCATGAAGGCTGGTTGACGATGGACGCGGTCGCCACCCTGAAATAAGAGCCTGACACGCAGGCTCCCACCGCGCGCCGCAGGCCGCCAGACGAAAGAACACCATGCAACCGCTGAAGGGCCTGACCGTCGTCACGCTGGAACACGCCATCGCGGCGCCATTTGCCACGCGCCAGCTCGCCGACCTGGGCGCCCGTGTGATCAAGATTGAACGCCCCGCTGTGGGTGACTTTGCGCGCGGTTACGACCAGCGTGTGCGCGGCCTGGCTTCGCACTTTGTGTGGACCAACCGCAGCAAGGAAAGCCTGACGCTGGACGTTAAGCACCCGCGCGCGGCC
This sequence comes from Rubrivivax sp., assembly GCA_031398045.1. GTDB lineage: Bacteria > Pseudomonadota > Gammaproteobacteria > Burkholderiales > Burkholderiaceae_C > Rubrivivax. The sequence goes on along the minus strand of JANNMQ010000840.1, from coordinate 3,133 downwards.
GAACTGCTGCTGCAGCTGATCGTTGACAAGGCCGACTGCGTGGTGCAGAACCTGGCGCCCGGTGCGGCAGCGCGGCTGGGGGTGTCCTGGGAAGCGCTGAAAGACCGTCGGCCCGACCTCATCGTCTGCGACATCAGCGGTTATGGTGACGACCCCGCCAACCCCGGTCCCTACCGCGACAAAAAGGCCTACGACCTGCTGATTCAAAGTGAAAGTGGCTTTGTCAGCATCACCGGCACCCCCGACGAACCCAGCAAGGCCGGGCTGTCGATTGCCGACATTGCTGCCGGCATGTACGCCTACAGCAACATCCTGGCCGCGCTGCTGCAGCGAAACATCGATGGCCAGGGCCGCCGCATCGACCTGAGCATGCTGGAAGCGATGGGCGAATGGATGGGCTACCCGCTGTACTACGCGTTTGAAGGCGCGCCGCCGCCGCCACGCGCCGGTGCTGCACACGCCACCATCTACCCCTACGGCCCTTTCCCTTGTGGGGACGGCAAGACGGTGATGCTGGGCCTGCAGAACGAACGCGAATGGCTGCAGTTCTGCACGGTGGTGCTGCAGCAGCCGGGCCTGGCGCAAGACGAGCGTTTCAAGGGCAATGCACAGCGCACGGCCCACCGCGATGTGTTGTGTGCGCTGATCGTGCAGGCCTTTGCTGCGCTGACTTACCAGCAGGTGGTGCAGCGTTTGGAAGACGCACAGATTGCCAATGCCGAACTGCGCGACATGGCCGGCCTGTGGCAACACGAACAGCTGGCAGCACGCAAGCGCTGGCGCGAAGTGGACACACCGGCCGGCCCCGTGCCCACGCTGCTGCCGCCCGGCAGCTGGACCGATGGCGACCCGCAACTGCAAGCCGTGCCGGCCCTGGGCCAGCACACCGACGCGGTGCTGGGCGAATTGGGTGTCAGCGCCAGCGAAATTGCGGCGCTGCGTGCCGCAGCAGTGATCTGAGCAACGGGTCACCGCCATGAACCTGCCCCGCAGCTACTTGTTTGTGCCCGGCGACCGCCCCGAACGGTTTGCCAAAGCGCTTTCCAGCGGCGCCGACGCCGTGGTGCTGGACCTGGAAGACGCGGTGGCGCCGGCTGCAAAAGTCGCAGCGCGCGAAGCCATCGCCAGCTTTCTGGAAGTCCAGCCCGAACGCCAGCGCCTGGTGCTGCGCGTGAACGCCGAAGACACGGCCTGGTTTGCCGCCGACTGCCAACTGCTGGCCTGGTTCCCGGGCATGGCCGTGATGCTGCCCAAGGCGCAGACGGTGCTGGTGCTGCAGGCGCTGCAGGGCCTGCAGCCGGGCCTGCCGGTGCTGCCGCTGGTGGAAACCGCCGCCGGCCTGCTGGCCGCTGCGCAGCTGGCCGCCGCACCCGGTGTGCAGCGGCTGGTGTTTGGCACGCTGGACTACGCGCTGGACCTGGGCCTGGAAGGTGAGTGGGCCACCACGGTGGGCCTGGACGTACCGGCCAGCCACTTGGCGCTGGTGTCGCGTGCGGCCGGCATTGCGTCACCTGTGGCCGGTGTCACGCCCGCCATCAACGACGAAGCCTTGCTGCGCGCCGAATGGGCCCGCGCACGCGCCCACGGTTTTGGCGCCAAGCTGTGCATCCACCCCCAACAAGTGGCGCTGGTGCACGCCGCACTGGCGCCCAGCGCGGAAGAGTTGTTGTGGGCGCAGCGTGTGCTGCAAGCGGCAGACAGCGCCAGCGGTGCCGTGCAACTGGACGGCCGCATGGTTGACAAACCTGTCATCGCACGCGCGCGCCGCATGGTGTCGCGTGCCGCAACAGAACACTAACTTCAGAAAGACGCACCATGGCATCTACCATCATCGACTCGCGCATCTTCCAGGGCATCTTCAGCAGCGACGCCATGCGTGACGTTTGGAGCGACGAAAACCGCACCGCCCAATACATCGAGGTGGAACGTGCGCTGGCCAAGGTGCAGGCCGGACTGGGCCTGATACCGCAGGAAGCGGCCGACGAAATCATCAGTCACTGCGAGCTGGGCCAGATCGACATGGACCGCCTGCGGCAGCAGACCGAACGCATTGGCTACCCCATCCTGGGTGTCGTCACGCAGATCAACCAGCTGTGCCGCGACAAGCTGGGCGAGTACGTGCATTGGGGCGCCACCACCCAAGACATCACCGACACCGCCACCGTGCTGCAGATACGGCAGGCGTTGGCACTGGTGGAGGCCGACCTCTCACGGCTGGCGCAAGCGCTGGCCAGACAAGCCAAAGAACACCGCCTGACGCCGGTGATCGGCCGCAGCAACCTGCAGCAGGCCATACCCGTCACGTTCGGCTACAAGATGGCCGGCATCCTGAGCGCGGTGCAGCGCCACCAGGACCGCCTGCAGGAACTGAAAGCGCGGGTGCTGGTGGGTGAATTTGCCGGTGCGGCCGGCACGCTGGCGTCGCTGGAAACCGGCGCCATGGAAACGCAGGCGGGGCTGTGTGCCGAACTGGGCCTGCAGCAGCCGGTGATTGCCTGGCACACCATCCGCGACAACATTGCCGAGTGCGGCACTTTCCTGGGCCTGCTGGGTGGCACGCTGGGCAAGCTGAGCATGGACGTGAAGCTGATGATGCAAACCGAAGTGGCGGAGGTGTTTGAGCCCTACCACCATGGCCGCGGCAGCAGCAGCACGATGCCGCAGAAGCGCAACCCGATCGCCAGCTGCTACATCCACGCCGCCATCAGCGTGGTGCGCCAGCACAGCGCGGCGCTGATGGACGCGAGGGTGGCCGACCCCGAACGCAGCACCGGCCCGTGGGAGATTGAGTGGATCGTGTTGCCCGAGGCCTTCTGTCTGATGGCCGGCGCGCTGAAACAGAGCATCGCCGTCGTGGAAGGCCTGGAGGTGGACCCGGCAGCGATGCGCCGCAACATCGACATGACCCAGGGACTGGTGATGAGCGAAGCGGTGATGATGGGCCTGGGCACCTTCATCGGCCGAGAATATGCACACGACCTGGTGTATGACCTGTGCCGCGAAGCAGGGGCCAAGAAGCTGCCGCTGATCGACCTGTTGGCGGCCCACCCCGAGATCAACAAACATGTGGACCGCCCCGCCCTGCAAGCGATGCTGGACCCGGCCAACTACCTGGGCCAAAGCGGCCTCATGG
>JANNMQ010000904.1:0-1549 GCA_031398045.1 Rubrivivax sp. | reverse complement strand
TCTGGGCCAGCGCAGGCGCGGCCACCACGATGGCCACCGCTGCGGCGATGGCCGTACGGGTACAAAACATATTCCAGGGTGCAAGGCTCATGTTCTTTCCTCTCTGGTGGGGTGTCGCACGACGCCAGTTTGCGGGGTCGTGTGACTGTGGATGACAAGGCTGCGATGGACGGGCAGGGCGGCAATGGGCTTGTGGACAGACTATGCGACGAACCCAAAGCTGGCAACGGGCTTGTGGTACGTTGCATCACGCAGTAAACCCCGCCTTGACGGGGCCTTCGGCCTGTGCATGCGGGTCACATCCGGTCACGGTGATGCAAGGGGTATGCCAGCAGCCATTGCACACGTCTGCCAAGGCGCGCCGCGCCCCGACGAAAACACGTATTCATGATCCTGCAAAGTGCTCGTGACGAGCCTGTGAAACTGACGCTGCCTGCACAGGTCGCTTGCGCCGGCCCGTTGCACCCGGCTCACAACCTGGGAAGAATCCGCGTATTCCACACACCCGGCACCCAGGCACTTCACGCTTGTTGGACCGGCCCTCTGCGGCTCGCACACGCTGACACACCGATGCTCACACCCCAACCCCCATGCCCAACACCCCCTTGCTGATCCGCCGCGCCCGTGTGGCAGACGCTGAAGACTTCTGTCAGATGATGGCCCACCCGGAGGTCTACGCCGGGCTGCTGCAGCTGCCCATGCCCAGTGCGGAGCTGTGGCGCAAGCGGCTGGCCGATGGCGAAGAGGGCAAAGACGGGTACCTGCACCTGGTGGCTGAACGCGATGGGCGTGTGCGGGGCAGCACGGGCCTGCACCCCTCGCCGCAGCTGCGCCGCCGGCACTGTGCAAACCTGGGCATATCAGTGGCGGCGGACGTCCAGGGCCAGGGTGTAGGCACCGCCTTGTTGCAAGCGCTGTGCGACTACGCCGACAACTGGGCCCATCTGCTGCGGCTGGAACTGACGGTGTTCACCGACAACCCGCGCGCGGTGGCGCTGTACCGGCGCTGCGGCTTCGTGCACGAGGGCACGCACCGTGCGTATGCGCTGCGCCACGGCGTGTATGTCGACGCACACTTCATGGCTCGTCTGCACCCCCGCCAGCCGCTGCTTCCCGTGCCCACCGAAGCAGGCCCATGAAGAGCGGGTCTGCTTGGTTGCGCCGCTGGGTGTTGGCCGCCATGCCGCTGCTTGCCAGTGCCGGCTGGGCCCAGGGCCTGGCCCTGCAGCAGTTGGAGATAACCAGCCTGGACCAAACTGCGGGTGCGCCCGTGGCGCTGCCCGCTTATTGGTTTGCTGCCCGTCAGGCTGGTGTTGCGGACCCAATGCCGGCTTTGGTGTTGTTGCATGGTTGCGGCGGCCCTTACGCGCGCGGCCGGCAGCTGGCGGCACGCTACACCGAGCTGGCTGCGAGTTTGGCAGCCCTGGGCGTGCAGGCTTTGGTGGTTGATTCGCTGTCACCCCGCGGCGAAGTCGAGCTGTGTACGCAGAAAGTGGGTCAGCGCAAGGTGACGCAGCTGCACCGCCGACGCGACGCACTGGGGGCCCTG
>JANNMQ010000892.1:0-1895 GCA_031398045.1 Rubrivivax sp. | reverse complement strand
GGGCGAACAGCTTGATGGTTGCGAGGTGATCGACGACGAGGTCATCCGGCCCTTGAACCATCCGGTCAGCCACAGTGCCCTGGCCGTGCTCACGGGCAACCTGGCACCGATGGGCGCCGTCATCAAGCCCAGCGCAGCCACGCCGCGTTTGCTGAAGCACCGTGGCCGTGCGTTGGTGTTTGACAGCCAGCCGCAGATGCTGGCCGCGATGGCCGACCTGGAACTGGACGTTGACGAAAACACCGTACTGGTGCTGCGCAATGCCGGCCCGGTGGGCGCGCCTGGCATGCCGGAATGGGGTGGCCTGCCGATACCCAAAAAGCTGCTGCAACAAGGTGTGCGCGACATGGTGCGCATCAGCGACGCGCGCATGAGCGGCACGCACTACGGCAGCTGCATCCTGCACGTCAGCCCCGAAAGCGCGGTGGGCGGGCCGCTGGCGCTGGTGTGCAGCGGCGACATGATCGAGCTGGACGTGGACGCGCGCAGCATCCGCATGGATGTCAGCGATGAAACACTGGCGCGGCGCCGTGCCGCCTGGACAGCACCCGCCAGGGCTTACGGCCGTGGCTGGACGCAGCTGTACCAGCAACATGTGACGCAGGCCCACGAGGGCTGCGACCTCGACTTCCTGCAGAGCGGCCCGGACACGCCCGAGCCGGTCATCTACTGAACCAACCAGGCCACGCCATGAACCCTTTCCAACAACTGCTGGCCGACCGCGCGACGAAGGTGCCCATCGGCACCTGGGTGATGTCGGCCAGCCCCATCGTGGCCGAGGCCATCGGCACGGCAGGTTTCGACTGGGGCGTGATCGACATGGAGCACACGCCGCTGGACCTGATGGACCTGGTGCACATGCTGCAAGCGGTGGGCAACACGCGCATGGCGCCGCTGGTGCGCGTGCCCTGGAACGACACGGTGAATGTGAAGCGGGTGTTGGACGCTGGTGCGCATTCTTTGCTGTTCCCGTTCATCCAGAACGCCGACGAAGCGCGGCAGGCCGTGGCCGCCACGCGCTACGCACCCGACGGTGTGCGCGGTATGGCGGGCATGAGCCGCGCGTCGCGTTTTGGCACGGTGCCGAACTACTTCAAGCAGGCGAATGCGAACGTGTGCGCCGTGTTGCAGATGGAGACCACGGAATCGATTGCGCGCTTGGAAGAGATCGCGGCCGTGCCGGGTGTGGGCGCGCTGTTCGTGGGGCCGGGCGACCTGTCGGGCTCGATGGGCCATGTCGGCAACCTCACGCACCCGGAAGTGATGGACCAGATGAGCAGCGCTGCAAAACGCGCCAACCAGCTGGGCATGGCCATTGGCACGGTCGGCGGCACGCCCGAAGTGGTGGCGCAATACCGGGCGATGGGCTACGACTTCGTGGCCGTGGCTTCCGACCTGGGCCTGCTGATGCGCGCTGCGCAGGCCGCGGCGCAGGCGCTGCGGGCCATCGATGGAGTGGTGCCTGCGGCGGCGCCGGCCAAGCCGCAAAGCGGGTACTGAGCAGCGGGCCATGGCTGCCGTTGACCTGCACGCTGTCAGCAAGAGCTACGACGGCAAAACCACCGTCATACACAGCATCGACCTGGAGATCCGCCACGGCGAGTTTGTCGTTTTTGTCGGCCCCAGCGGCTGCGGCAAGAGCACGCTGCTGCGCATGATTGCCGGGCTCGAACCCATCACCGGCGGCGACGTCAAGATCGACGGCTTGCGCGTCAACGACCTGCCGCCACGCAGCCGTGACATCGCGATGGTGTTCCAGGACTACGCGCTGTATCCGCACAAGACACTGTTCGAAAACATGGCCTTTGGACTGCGCTTGCGCAAGACGCCCGAAGCCGAGATCCAGCGCCGCGTGATGGACGCTGCCAAGCTGCTGCGCATCGACCACATGCTGG
>JANNMQ010000874.1:0-2560 GCA_031398045.1 Rubrivivax sp. | reverse complement strand
ACACGCGGGTTCATCTCGATGACGATAAGACGGCCGTTTTGCGGGTTCACAGCAAACTGCACGTTGCTGCCACCGGTGTCTACGCCTATCTCGCGCAAGATGGCGATGCTGGCGTTGCGCATCACCTGGTATTCCTTGTCGGTGAGCGTCTGCGCAGGCGCAACGGTGATGCTGTCACCGGTGTGGATGCCCCTTGGGTCCAGGTTTTCGATGCTGCAGACGATGATGCAATTGTCGGCACTGTCGCGCACCACCTCCATCTCGAACTCTTTCCAGCCGATCAGGCTTTCTTCGATCAGCAGCTCCTTGGTGGGCGACAGGTCGAGACCCCGTTTGCAGATCTCTTCAAATTCTTCGGGGTTGTAGGCAATGCCCCCGCCGGTGCCGCCCATCGTGAAACTGGGCCTGATGACCATCGGGAAACCAGTGCCACCGATGTCAGCCTGGATGCGCTTTTGCACCAGCAGCGCCTCTTCCATGCTGTGCGCCACGCCGCTTTTGGCCGAATCAAGCCCAATAGACGTCATCGCGTCCTTGAACTTCATGCGGTCTTCAGCCTTTTCGATCGCCTGTTCGTTGGCACCGATCATCTCGACGCCGTGTTTGGCCAGCACGCCGTTGCGGTGCAGGTCCAATGCGCAGTTCAGCGCCGTCTGGCCACCCATGGTGGGCAGCAGCGCCATCTGGTCGCTCGGACGCGCTGCGCGTTCTTTGGCAATGATCTTTTCCAGCACCTGCCAGGTGATGGGCTCGATGTAGGTCACATCAGCCATCTCGGGGTCGGTCATGATGGTGGCTGGGTTGCTGTTCACCAGAATGACTCGGTAACCCTCTTCGCGCAAAGCCTTGCAGGCCTGGGCGCCGGAGTAGTCAAATTCACAAGCCTGGCCAATGACGATGGGGCCAGCGCCGATGATCAGGATGCTTTGCAGGTCGGTACGTTTGGCCATGGCTTACTTTTGCTCCATCAGGGCGACGAAGCGATCGAACAGATAGCCGATGTCGTGCGGGCCAGGGCTGGCTTCGGGGTGGCCCTGGAAACAAAACGCGGGTTTATCGGTGCGCGCCAGCCCTTGCAGCGTGCCGTCGAACAGGCTGAGGTGCGTGGGCCGCAGGTTGGCAGGCAGCGACTTTTCGTCCACCGCAAAGCCGTGGTTCTGGCTGGTGATGCTGACGCGGCCGCTGTCCAGGTCTTTCACAGGATGGTTGGCACCATGGTGGCCAAACTTCATCTTGAAGGTCCTGGCGCCCGAGGCCAGTGCCATGATTTGGTGGCCCAGACAGATGCCAAAAGTTGGCACGCCGCTGTTGATAAGTTCACGAGCGGCGGCAATCGCGTAATCACAGGGTTCGGGGTCACCCGGCCCATTGCTGAGAAACACGCCATCGGCGCGCAAGCGTTTCACTTCAGACGCGGGCGTCTGTGCCGGCACCACCGTCACACGGCAGCCACGCGCCGCCAGCATGCGCAATAGGTTGTGCTTGACGCCAAAGTCGTAAGCCACCACATGAAAACGGGCTGTGCGCTCGCTGCCGTAGCCTTCTTCCAGCTGCCATTCGGTCTGCGTCCATTCGTAGGGTGCAGCCGTGCTAACCACCCGAGCCAGGTCCAGGCCGGCCATGGACGGTGCAGCACGCGCCAGCGCCACGGCCTGCGCTATCTGCTCGGCACCCACCACCGTGCCCACGGCGTAACTGACGATGCAGCCGTTTTGGGCGCCAGCGGTGCGCAGCACCCGCGTCAAACGCCGCGTGTCGATGTCGGCAATGGCCACCGTCCCCTCGCGAGCCAAATACTCCGGCAAACTGGCCGTGGCGCGGAAGTTCGAAACACGCAGGGACACGTCTTTGACGATCAGGCCGGCGGCCTGCACGCGGTGCGACTCAACGTCTTCCTCGTTCACGCCCACATTTCCAATGTGTGGGTAAGTCAGCGTCACGAGCTGCCGGCAGTAGCTGGCGTCAGTGAGGATTTCCTGGTAGCCGGTCAACGAGGTGTTGAACACCACCTCGCCCACGGTGGTGCCGGGGACACCAATGCTGGTGCCGAGGAAAGTTGTGCCGTCTGCAAGTGCGAGCAGTGCGGGGGGCAGGGCAGGCAGCAAAAGAAGAGCTCCGGGGTTCGCGCGCTCATCCGCTCGTTGTTTACCTGGCGCAGCGATCTTCGCTTGGCTGCGCGCGTGGCTATAAACAAGGGGGTTCCGAGGGGAAACCTGTGGCGGAGTTTCGTGAGCGCTGGGGTGTGGGCGGGTAAACCTGCGAAGTATAGCTGGCTCGTCTTCCGGGCCGATTTACGTGGCGGCGCCGGCGGCCAGTCAGGCCTTCAGCGCTGCAATGCCGGCACGTGCAGTCTGCGCATCTTCCGATGACTTGACGCCGCTGACGCCCACAGCGCCCAAACAATGCCCATCAAACAGAATAGGCACCCCTCCTTCGAGCATGCCGCGCAACGTGGGCGCGCTCAAGAACGAGGTTCGCCCCTGGTTGATCATGTCTTCGTAAACCTTGCTCTCGCGGCGGCCCACGGCGGCGGTGCGCGCCTTGGCGGTTGCGATGTCGG
>JANNMQ010000872.1:0-5812 GCA_031398045.1 Rubrivivax sp. | reverse complement strand
GCGGGCGCTGCATCTGACAGGGCTGTGCCCCGTGGTCAGCTGCTGGCGGGTGGGTGGCCAGCCCGGCTACGGACTCTGGGCGTTCGCCCGCACTGTTCGCCCGCACTGTCGGCCCCCATCAAAGCGGCTGAATGCCCGCGCGGCAGGCGCCAGGCACACTGCTGCCGATGGATTTGACGCAACCCACCACATCGATCACAGGTGTGCACAGTCTGCGCTACACCAACACCGCCATCGCGTTGCATTGGCTGCTGGCGCTGCTGATTGTGGGCAATTTGGCGCTGGGCTTGTACATGAGCGGGCTTGGCTTTTCGATGACGCGGCTCAAGCTTTACAACTGGCACAAATGGGCAGGCATGGTGATCCTGGGCTTGTCGGCACTGCGCCTGCTGTGGCGCCTGACCCATCGCCCACCCGCCCAGCCTTCGTTGCCGCGTTGGCAGGAACTGGCGGCAAATGGTACGCACCGTTTGTTGTATGCGCTGTTTTTTGCCGTGCCGCTGGCGGGCTGGGCCTACAGCTCTGCGTCGGGGTTTCCGGTGGTGGTGTTTGGCGTTTTTCCGCTGCCCGACTGGGTGGTGGTGGACCGTGAGCTGGCTGCCCAGCTCAAGCCCATTCACAAGTGGCTGGCCCTCAGCCTGGCTGCGCTGACGCTGCTGCATGTGGCAGCGGCACTGAAACACCAGTGGCTTGATCACGACGGTCTGTTGCGCCGCATGCGGCCCAGTCGTTGATGCCCGTTCCTCATGCCACTGGCGCCACCGCTGCCCGGCCCTGCACACATTCGACTCCATGAATCTTCTAATGGCACACCGCAACTCACCTCTCAATCCTCGTCGCAATTTGGCGTCACTGCTGTTTGCTGCCACGCTGGGCCTGGCCTTGCTGGCTGCCATGGCACAGCCTGTGGGGGCTCAAACAGCCGCCGCGCAGCTGGTGGCTACCGGCAGCGAATTGGCTTTCACCACACGCCAGCTGGGCGTTCCGGTGGAGGGACGTTTCGGAAAATTCAGCGCCCAGGTGGTGCTGGACCCGCGCAAGCCCGAGACTGGCCGCGTCAGCTTCACCATTGACACCAACAGCGCTCGCTTTGGCAGTGCCGAACTCGACGCCGAAGTCCCCAAACCCGAGTGGCTGGCTGCGACGCGTTTCCCGCAAGCGTCTTACCAAAGCAGCGCCATCAGGGCGCTGGGTGCAGGGCGTTTTGAGGTCACGGGCAAGCTCAGCATCAAAGGCCAGGTGCGCGACCTTTTGGTGCCCGTGCAACTGGTGCAGGCCACTGTAGCGGGTGCCCTGCAAAGCACGGCCACGGGCAGTTTTGTCATCAAACGGCTGGACTTCAAAGTGGGTGAAGGTGAATGGACCGACACCTCGATGCTGGCCAACGACGTCAACGTGCGCTTCAAGCTGTTGCTGAAGGGCGTGCCGCCGCTGTGATGTGAACGGCCCGCGCTGACTGCGCAGTGCCCCTGCTCTTTTTTCTCAACCCCTCCACCTGGTTCACTTTGCGACACCATGAATAGATCTGCTTTTGCCCTCTCCGCCCTGTTGGCCTTGACTGCTACACAAGCCCAGTCGGCCAGCTACGCCATTGACCCCACGCACACCTTCGTCACGTTCGAAGTCGACCACTTTGGCACCACCACCAACCGCGGCCGCTTTGACAAAAAAGAAGGCACGATCGAGTTTGACCGCGCCGGCAAAACGGGCCGCGTAGACATCACCCTGCACACCGCCTCCATCAACACCGGCGTGGCGCCGTTTGAGGCGCACTTGAAGAGCAAAGACTTCTTCAATGCAGCCGAATTTCCGACCGCACGTTTTGTCAGTGAACGCATGGTCTTTAACGGCGACAAGGTGGCTGAGGTGGTGGGCAACCTCACGTTGCTGGGCAAGACGCAGCCGGTGACTTTGAAGGCCAAGCTCTTCAACTGTTACACCAGCCCGGTGTTGAAGCGTGAAGTCTGCGGCGGCGACTTTGAAACCACGATCGACCGCACACAATGGGGCATGAACACCTATGTGCAGGCGGGTCAGCGGGGCGACGTTCGCCTGGTCATACAGGTCGAGGCCATTCGTCAGTGATGGCCTGGCGCGCGCGGTGGCTGCCGTGGCGCGCCCGCCTGCGGCCGGCAGCAGGGGCTGCGGGGCTGGCCACGGTGACCCTGCATACCCTGCTGGTCTTGTTGCCGTTGACAGCAGTGGCGCAGCCGCAGACCTACACGCTGGTGCCTGAGCAGAGCTTTGTCACCTTCGAGGTGCTGCACTTCGGCACTTCCACCATCCGCGGCCGTTTCGGCCCCTTGCAGGGAGAGGTGATGCTGGACCGTCGGGCAGGCAGTGGTGAGGTCATGCTGCGTGTGCCCACAGCAGAGGTGAACACAGGCGTGGGTGTTTTTAATGCGCGCTTGCGCCAGCCCGATCTGCTGGCCAGTGTTGCTTTCCCCGAAGCATTTTTTGTGGCCCGCAGTGTGCGTTACGTGGGCGATGCGGTAGCGGAAGTGCGCGGTGAATTCACTTGGCGTGGCGTCAGCCAGCCGCTGTCGCTGCGCGCGCTGCGGTTTGGCTGCCGCACCGACGCCGACAGCAAGCCGCCTGATGAAATTTGTGGCGGTGACTTTGAGGGCGAGTTGCTGCGCAGCGAATTTGGCGCCACCTTTGGCCTGCCCTTTGTCGCTGACAGGGTTCGCCTGGTGGTACAGGTGGAAGGGCGCCAGCGCCGCTGACGGCTGGGAACGGCCACGGTACTTCGCCTTGCGACAGTTTTTCGCAGCGCGGGTGCCCGGCCAGCCGGGTTAGACCGGGTTGTCGCGGCTTCTTTGGAGGCGATGATCTTGGGTGGTGCCTTGCTCGTATGCAATTGATCGGCAAGCGTTGCACCTTCACCATCAACCCCGGGACAAGCAAGCCATGACCGAAACCACCCGTTCGCCGGCACTGCGCCGCCGTTTTCTGAAGCACACCGCAGCTGGCGCGGTAGGCGTTGGCGCTTTGGCCGCACCCATGGTGTCGAGCGCGCAGACTGCGTCGTTCCGCTTCCAGAGCACCTGGCCCGCGAAAGACATCTTCCACGAATACGCCAACGACTTCGCCAAGAAGGTGAATGACATGGCGGGCAGCCGTCTGAAGATCGAGGTGCTGCCCGCGAACGCGGTGGTGCCCTCGTTCCAACTGCTCGACGCCGTCAACAAGGGCACGCTCGATGGCGGCCATGGCGTGCTGGCCTACCACTACGGCAAGAGCCAGGCGCTGGCGCTGTGGGGTTCCGGCCCAGCCTTCGGCATGGACCCCAACATGGTTTTGTCCTGGCACTACTACGGCGGGGGCAAGGCGATCCTGGAAGAGATCTACAAGAGCCTGAGCATCGATGTGGTCTCGTTCGTTTACGGCCCCATGCCCACACAGCCGCTGGGCTGGTTCAAGAAGCCGGTCTCCAAGGTCGAAGACATGAAAGGGCTGAAATTCCGCACCGTCGGCCTGGCCATCGACATATTCAAAGAACTCGGCACCGCCGTCAATCCGTTGCCCGGTGGCGAGATCGTGCCGGCGCTGGATCGCGGCCTCATCGACGCCGCTGAGTTCAACAACGCCACCTCCGACCGCATCCTGGGTTTCCCCGACGTGGTGAAGAATTGCATGTTGCAAAGCTTCCACCAAAGCGGTGAGCAGTTCGAGATCCTATTCAACAAGGGCAAGTACGACGCGCTGCCTGCGGAGCTGAAGTCCGTCATCGACTATTCGGTGCAGGCGGCCAGTGCCGACATGTCCTGGAAGGCCATTCAGCGCAACAGCCAGGACTACATCGAACTGAAGACCAAAGACAAGATCAACTTCTACAAGACGCCCGACGCCATCTTGCGTGCGCAACTCGCTGCCTGGGACAAAGTCACTGGCGCCAAGGCCGCCGAACAGCCCCTGTTCAAGAAGGTGATGGAAAGCCAGAAGGCCTTCGCGCAGCGCGCCGGCTCGTGGCAAAACGACTACATGGTCGACTTCAAGATGGCCTGGAACCACTACTTCCGCGCGCCAGCCAAGAAGGCTTGATTCCGCCCGTCCTCGACGTCGGGGCCACCGAAGCTGCAAGGCCGGTGGCCCATTTTCCTGGGCAGAAGCCCCTGCTTTCCGTCTGGAGAATGCCCAATGCAAAGCCTGTTGCTGCGCGTGGACCGCCTGTCCACCTGGCTCGGCCAGCTCTTTTCCTGGCTCATCGTGGCGCTGACTTTGATGATCACCTGGGAGGTCTTCTCGCGCTACGCGCTGAACGAGCCGCACGACTGGGCGCTGGACGCCCAGATCATCCTGTACGGCAGCATCTTCATGATGGCCGGCGCCTACACACTGGCCAAGAACGGCCATGTGCGCGGTGACGTGCTCTACAGCTTCTTCATGCCGCGCACGCAGGCCACCTGGGATCTGATCCTCTACTTCGTGTTTTTCATGCCGGGTGTCGTGGCCATGACTTGGGCGGGCTGGAACTTCGCCAACGAATCGCTGGCCATCCGCGAGAGCACCTTCAGCGCCACGCCAATCCCCGTCTATCCGTTCAAGTTCATCATTCCCTTGGCAGGCGCCATGCTTTTGCTGCAGGGGGTGGTGGAAATCGTGCGCTGCGTGTTGTGCATCAAAACCGGTGCATGGCCTTCGCGCGAGCAGGACGTGGAAGAAGTCAACGTCGACAAGCTCAAGGCGATGGTGCACGTGAAGGACGAGGACATCGTTGCGCTCGACCAGTACGTGACGCACGACAACCAGCCGGGAGCCGCACGATGAAAGTCCGCAAGGAACTGTGGTTCGGCTTCATCATCATGGGGCTGATCATCGCGGGCACAGCCACGATGCTGCTGCTGGCACCCACCATCACCAACGGCCACCTCGGGCTGATGATGCTGGGGCTGGTGGTGGTGGCCATCATGCTGGGCTTCCCGACGGCGTTCACGCTGATGGGCATGGGCATGATCTTCACCTGGATCGCCTACGAGGAAAACACCAGCAAGACGCTGACCCTGATGGTGCAGAGCGCCTTCAAGGTGATGGGCAACGACGTGCTCATCTCGATCCCGCTGTTTGTCTTCATGGGCTACCTGGTCGAGCGCGCCAACCTGATCGAAAAGCTCTTCAAGAGCCTGCACCTGGCGATGGCGCGTGTGCCCGGCAGCCTGGCAGTGGCCACACTCTTCACCTGCGCAGTGTTCGCCACCGCCACCGGCATCGTCGGCGCGGTGGTCACGTTGATGGGCCTGCTGGCGTTACCGCAAATGCTGCGTGGCGGCTACGACGTGCGTGTCTCGGCGGGGGTCATCACCGCGGGCGGCTGCCTGGGCATCCTGATCCCGCCCAGCGTCATGCTCATCGTCTATGGCGCCACGGCGGGCGTGTCGGTGGTGCAGCTTTACGCCGGGGCTTTTTTCCCCGGCATCATGTTGGCCGGCCTCTACGTGCTGTACGTCATCGTGCTGGCCAAGGTCAAGCCCGCGCTGATGCCGCCGCTGTCGGCCGCACAACGTTTCGTGCCTTTGCCGCCGCACATTGAAACGGTGTCGCGGCAGTGGTCCAACACCGCACTGCCGGCCTTGCTGGGTGCACTGAAGGGCGGCCGCAACGTGCAGGTGCCCACCGACTACATCCTCAAACAGTTGGGTGTTGTGCTGCTGCCTCTGGCGCTCTTCCTGGCTGTCGCCGGGTTGAGCTGGAACGCCAACACCGCGCCGCCCGATGCCGACGCACGGGCCGCCACGGCGCGCACGGCGGCCAGCGCCGACGCTGCCAGCTCTGGCGGCGGCCTGCAGGCTCCGCCGGGCAGCCAAAGCGATAC
>JANNMQ010000864.1:0-1548 GCA_031398045.1 Rubrivivax sp. | reverse complement strand
GTCATGTTTGTCAGCAACGCCATCAAGGTGGTGGGTTGCCTGATGATGCTGTTTGGCTCGCACCCGCTGCTGGCTTACGCCATTGTGGGCCTGGGCGCCGCCGCCTACTCACCCGCCAAATACGGCATCCTGACCGAACTGCTGCCGGCCTCCCAACTCGTCAAAGCCAACGGCTGGATCGAAGGCCTGACGATTGCATCGATCATTCTGGGCGTGCTGCTGGGCGGCCAGCTGGTGGGCCATGCGGTCTCCGGGCGTTTGCTGTCGTTCGACTTTCCAGGCTTCACCACCAGCATCGACACCGCGCCCGAGGCGGCCATCAGCGTGCTGATCTCGCTGTATGTGGTCGCCGCCTGGTTCAACCTGCGCATTCCCGAGACCGGCGTCGAAATGCGTCCGATGCCGCGCAACAAGTTCGAACTGCTGCCCGACTTCTGGAGTTGCAACTCGGCGCTCTGGCGCGACAAGCTGGGCCAGATTTCGCTCGCCACCACGACGCTGTTCTGGGGCGTCTCGGGCAACCTGCGCTACATCGTGCTGGCGTGGAGCGCGGCGGCGCTCGGCTACAGCACCACGCAGGCGTCTTCGCTGGTCGGCGTGGTGGCTATCGGCACGGCGGTCGGCGCGATTCTGGCATCAATGCGGATGCGGCTGGATCAGGCGCCGCTTGTCATGCCGCTGGGAATTGCCATGGGCTTGCTGGTGATTTTGATGAACTTCATTACCAACGTCTGGGTGGCCGCGCCGTTTTTGATCCTGCTTGGCGGCCTGGGCGGCTTTCTGGTGGTGCCGATGAATGCGCTGCTCCAGCACCGCGGCCACAACCTGATGGGCGCGGGCCGCTCGATCGCGGTGCAGAACTTCAACGAGCAGGCGTGCATTTTGAGCCTGGGCGCGGGCTACAGCCTGTCCACCGGCATGGGCCTGTCGGCCTTCGGCGCGATCACGGCCTTTGGCGTGGTGGTGGCCGGCTTCATGTGGCTGATCCAGCACTGGCACCGCAGCAACACCATCAAGCACAAGGTGCAACTCGACCATTTGCTGAACATTGCGCGCAACGACAAATCACACGAATGACGCACTGATGGCTGGGTTTGATCCGGTCCGTTCCGCCTCAGGGCGGAGCAGCACTTTGGCGGTCGGCGCACTCGTCGTCAACGCCTTCATCTGGGGCGTTTCCTGGTGGCCGTTTCGCCAGTTGCAGGGTTACGGGCTGCATCCACTGTGGGCCACGTCGCTGATGTATCTGGTGATTGCCGGCGGCGTTCTGCTGCTGCATGGCAAGGCCTGGCGCGGTCTGATGGCGTATCCGCAACTTTGCCTGCTGGGTGTCGCGGCAGGCCTGACCAACGTCGGCTTCAATTGGGCGGTGACGCTGGGCGACGTGGTGCGCGTGGTGCTGCTTTTTTACCTGATGCCGGCCTGGTCGGTGATTATTGCCCGGCTGCTGCTGAATGAAAAGCCGACTGTGGCGTCGCTTTTCAGGCTGCTCTTGGCCATGGCCGGCGTGCTGGTTGTCCTTAAAACGCCGGACTCGCCCTGGCCGTT
>JANNMQ010000857.1:0-1545 GCA_031398045.1 Rubrivivax sp. | reverse complement strand
CGTGGGCAGCGCGCCGTTTCTGGTGGCCGGTGCAGCATTTGCGGTGCTGCTGTTTGCCGACCAAGCCGTGGACATGCTGGTGATGGCCAACGATCAACCCTGGTTGCTGGCCTACAAATGGGGGGTGGCGCTGGTTGTGGCCGCAGCGGTGATGCACCTGGGTTATGCGCACTGGGGCGCTTATGTGGGCCCTGCGGCGCTGGCAACAGGCATCTTGGCGGCCTGGCTGGCATTGCTGCTGGCGCCGGGCGCCTGGCGGCGGGCCGGCAAACGTCCCCGCCACGGCCTGGTGGGCGTGGCCCAGCCCCACACACGCGCGGCCGCGGGTGACTGAATGGGCAGCTCTGGCATTGCGTGGCAGGCGCCCGGCGCCGCTGCCCACCCGCTTGCAGGGCGCCCCGTCGCGGCTTCGGCGCTGTGGTGGTTGCATCCTTCACTGCTGATCCTGCTGGTGGTGTTGCCGGTGTACCTCGGTGTGCTGGCTTTCGACTTTCGGCAACGCGTGCCCATTGCCTACGTGCCCGGTTTCGACTATTACTTTGGCCTGGTGATGTTGCTGGCGATGGTGGTGGGTGTGCAGTGGGCCCTGGCGCAGCGCCACACCCTGAAGGCGGCGCCACCGCCTCGGGTGTCGGGCGGTGTGATGATGTTGCTGTTGGTGCCCACCCTGCTGGCCTATGCCTTGTGGTTTGGCCCTGTGATGGCACGCCCTGAACTGCTGATGGAAGTGCTGCGCGGCGAAAGGCCCGAGATACGCGAAGACATCAGCACCATCAAGGGTGTCACCACCTTCACGCAGTTTGGCGTGGCTTACGTCATTGCCTACGCCATCAAGACCGCCTACACACCAGAAACGGTGACACGCCTGCAGCGCATCGGTCTGGTGTTGGTGTTTGCGCTGGCGGTGTTTCGTTCCATCGCCTGGGCCGAGAGACTGGCCGTCATTGAACTGGTGCTCACTTTCACCGTTACGCGGCTGGTTACCGTGCGCGTGGCTGCGGGTTGGCGCGCACGCGCGGCCCACATCGTGCCGGCCGTGGCGCCGCTGGCGCTGTACGGCCTGTTCACCATGAGTGAGTACTTTCGCAGTTGGGAGCACCTGAAACACCGCTACGAGTCGGTGTGGGAGTTGTCACTCGACCGCCTGCTCACCTACTACGCCACGGCGGTGAACAACGGCATCGGCGTGCTCGTCGAAACGCGCGGCTGGCCCTATTACAGCGGCGCCTTCACGTTTGAATCGCTGTGGCTCACACCGGGCCTGGGGCCGGTGCTGAAAGCCGCCTTCAACGACCCCCGCTGGGTGGAACTGGACTGGCTGCAGACATTCGGCGACCCGGCTTTCAACAGCCCCACGGCTTACTTCCGCATGGTGCTGGACCTGGGTTATTTTGGAGCCGCGCTGTACCACCTGGCCATTGGCTACGTGATAGGCCGCACTTACATGGCCTGGCAGCAGGGGCGGGTCTTGGGCCTTTTGATGTATGGCGTGTTTGTGCTGCATCTGCTGGAATCCCTGCGCTTCAGCTACCTGGCTGAAACCCG
>JANNMQ010000828.1:0-6379 GCA_031398045.1 Rubrivivax sp. | reverse complement strand
GCGAAAGGTGCTCGGCGTGGGGCCTGGACGGTGTTGAGTGCGCGTGCATGAGGCTGGCCATTGGGTTGTGGCGGGCCTGCGAGGCCCGGCTTCCTGGTCGGTACCGAGCCTGTGCAAAGGCCAAGTGGAAAGCATAACCGGCCAAGGCAGGCCATGGCATCGGCATCCATGCCTACCCGGTGAGCAGCGGTGCGGAGTATTGACGCCCCAGTGCGGCGGCGTGACTTCATTCAGCGCAACCAGCCCTTGCGCCTGAAGTAGATGAAAGGCGCCGCCACCGATGCCGCCATCACGGCCAGCGCAAACGGGTACCCGGCGGCCCAGTCCAGTTCGGTCATGAACTTGTAGTTCATGCCGTAGATGCTGGCAATCAGCGTCGGCGGCAGCAAAGCCACGCTGGCCACCGAGAAGATCTTGATGATCTTGTTCTGGTTGATGTTGATGAAGCCCACCGTGGCATCCATCAAGAAGTTGATCTTGTCGAACAGAAAAGCGGTGTGGCTGTCCAGGCTGTCGATGTCGCGCAAGATCTGGCGCGCTTCTTCAAACTGTTCAGCACCCAGCATGCGGCTGCGCATCATGAAGCTCAGGGCGCGGCGGGTGTCCATCACGTTGCGGCGGATGCGGCCGTTCAAGTCTTCTTCGCGTGCAATGGCCGTCAGCGCTTCGCCAGCGGCCTTGTCGTCCACGTCGTGGCGCAGCACGCGGGCACTGACCTTTTCCAGGTTGTCGTAGATGCCCTCCAAGGCGTCGGCACTGTACTCGGCATCGGCGTCGTACAGCTTGAGCAGCACGTCCTTGGCGTCTTCAATCAGCGCCGGTATGCGCCGCGCGCGCAGCCGCAGCAGGCGAAACACCGGCAGGTCGGCCGCGTGGATGGAAAACAGCACCTTGTCACGAAGAATAAAGGCGACTCTCACGTTTTGCGCCGGCCGGGCGTCCACACCGTCCTTGGCGCCCTCGGCGTCGATCAGAAAGTCCGACCGGATGTGCAGCTCGCCGTTGTCTTCTTCGTAAAAGCGCGCCGACTCTTCCAGGTCGTCGTCCACGGCGTCTTTGGGGATGCTCAAGCCGAAGCGGGTCTCGACCCAGCGCGTTTCGTCTTCACTGGGGCTTTCAAGGTCCACCCACACCGGCTGCACATGGGCCAGTGCTTCAAGGCTGTCGATCTCTTCCTGGAACAGCCGGCCGTTGGCCAGTGTGAAGACATTGAGCATGAAGGTCTCTGCGCGCGAACGCGGGGGCAGGGGGCAGGGGAATAGGGCCGGGGTCTGAACAACAAGAAATTATGCCTGTGCCACCGGCGCTGCCGGGGCCCTGCCGGCAGCGGTTGCCGGCCCTGTGCCGCCCTTTTCCTGGCGCCGCAGCGGGCCCGGTTGCGACACACTCGCAGTTCCATGAAGTTGCCTGTTCTCTTCCGTCGCGCCTGGTTCTGGCTGCTGGCTTTGCCGGCGCTGGTGCTGGGGGTCTTGCTGTCGGTGGCGCTGCAAGGCGACCCGACTGTGGCGGCACAACCCGAGCTGAGTGCGGTTGACGTGCAGCGCGCGCTGCAGTTGCTGAAGGCGCATGACCCCCGCCGCGCGCTGCCCGGTCGGGTGCAGGTGCTGAGCATGAGCGCCCGTGAACTGGAACTGCTGCTGAACCACGGTGGCCAGCGCTGGGCCACCGGTGCAGCGCGCGTCAGCCTGATGCAGGGTGGCGCCGCGGTGCAGTTGAGCATCCACACCCAGCGTTGGCTGCCGCCATGGCTGAACCAGATGCTGCCGGTTTTACCTTTCGGGCGCTGGATCAACGCCGAGCTGCGGTTGGCTCAGACCGCCGGCCTGCCCGTGCTGGACGCCGTCACGGTGGGCCGCTTGCCGGTGCCGGTGTGGCTGGCGCAGCCGCTGGCGCTGCGCGTGCTGGCCGCCGCCGGTTTGGCCGACGAACTGCCCTTGCTGGCCGAGGTGGTGCAAAGGGTGCGGTTTGTGCCCGACCGGTTGCACTTGGTTTATGCCTGGCAAAGCGGCATGGGTGAACGCATGCTGGGTGCATTGCTGCCGTCTGCCGACAAAAACCGCATGCTGGTGTACGCGCAGCAGCTGGCCCAGCTGCTGAACCGCCAGGGCCCTTTGCGGCAGATGTCCTTTGCCGACTTGCTGGGGCCGATGTTCACCCTGGCGCAGCAGCGAACCACCGATGGTGGCAACGCAGCGCTAGAGAACCGCGCCGCCATCGTGGTGCTGGCGATGTACATGAACGGCCGCGGCCTGAAGGCGGTGCTGCCAGCGGGCAGCATGCCCCCGCTGCGGCCCATGCAGGTGCTGCTGGGCGGGCGCGACGACTGGCCGCTGCACTTCATCGTCTCAGCCACGCTCGCCACAGAAAGTTCAGGCCCGCTGTCCCACGCGCTGGGCTTGTTCAAGGAGGTGGCCGACGCGCGCGGTGGCAGCGGTTTCAGTTTCAACGACATGGCCGCCAACCGCGCCGGCACGCTGTTTGGCGAAAGGGCGGCCCAGCAACCCGAAAAGCTGCACGCAGCGCTGCGTGCGCTGAGCGTCAGCCGGCTGGGCCGCACGCTGGCTGAAAGCGACTTCATGCCCCAGGCCGATGACCTGCCGGAGTTCATGGCTGAAGCTGAATTCCAGCGCCGTTACGGCGGTGTGGGTTCGCCGATCTACCAGCAGCAGATGGCCGAGATTGAGCGCCGCGTGGCTGCTCTACCGGTCTTGCGCGGCGGCGTCTGATGGCGGGTCTGCGGCGGTATCCGCGGGGCGGTGTCGCGCAGCCCCGTCACCCGGGCCGGCGCCTGCGGTGATGTCAAACCTGAACAGCCGGCACTCGATGGGGCCGTTCCACAGCGGTACGCGGCGGCTCTCTTTCAGCCGCAGTTGTGACGGCAGCTTCGGGTCGGGGCTTAGCAACCAAGCCGTCCAACCGGCGTAGTGGCGTTTCCACTGCGTGGCCAGGCCACCGTAAAACTCGGCCGCACCGGCACCGCCTTCAAAATTCTGGCGCGCGCCCGGGGTTGCGCCGGGCAGCGCAGCCTGCCGCGGCCCACCTTGACCGGTGCCTTTGGGGGCGATGCGCTCGCCATAGGGTGGGTTCATCAGCAGCGTGCCGCGGGGTGCGGGTGGTGGCCGCTGCAGCGCGTCGCCGGTCTTGAATTCAATGGCGTGTTGCACACCCGCGCGTTCAGCATTGCGGGTGGCGAAGTCGGTCATGCGGAAACTCACGTCGCCAGCAAACACGGGTGCGGCGGGCGCGTGCACACGGGCCTGTGCGGCGCGCTGCAGGTCGCGCCAGGCGGCGGCATGGGGCTTAAACGGCACCATGCGTTCAAAAGCAAAGTGGCGCTGGCCGCCGGCGGCGATGCCGCAAGCCAGTTGTGCGGCTTCGATGGCAATGGTGCCGGCGCCGCAGCAGGGGTCGAGCAGCGGGCCGTCGCTGGCGCGGCCTTGCCAGCCGGCGGCAGCCAGCATCGCGGCGGCCAGGGTTTCTTTCAGTGGCGCTTCGCCTTTGTCTTCGCGCCAGCCGCGTTTGAACAGCGCTTCGCCCGAGGTGTCGATATAAATCGCGGCTGTCTCGGGGCCGACAAACAGTGCAATCGGCAGGTCGGGGTGGCGTGTGTCCACACTGGGCCGCGCGCCCAGCGTTTGGCGCAGCGTGTCGCATACCGCGTCCTTGATGCGCAGCGCGGCGAAGTTCAGGCTTTGCAGCGGCGAGCGCTGTGCACTCACATCCACCCGCAGCGTCTGCTCGGGCGTGATCCAGCGCTCCCACGGCACCGTGCAGGCCAGGCGGTACAGGTCGTGTTCGTCTCGGTAGGGCCCTTGCGCCACCGGCCACAACACGCGTTGTGCGAGGCGGCTTTCCAGGTTCAGCAACATCGCCAGACGCTCGTCACCCGGCACCCAAACGCCGCCACGCGCAGCCTCGGCTGCCACGCCCGTCAGGCGCAACGTTTCTTCGGCCAGCAGGCTTTCAACGCCGGCCGCGCAAGGCAGGAAGAGGGTGGCGGCAGTCACAACGGGTTCAGAGACCGATCACAGGGCCTTGCGCAAGGTTGCTGGCGCAATCTTCAGCGCGTCGCGGTACTTGGCCACGGTGCGCCGCGCCACCTGGATGCCTTGCTCTTCCAGCATGTCGCTGATCTGGCTGTCCGACAGCGGTTTTCTGTTGTTTTCGGCGGTCACAAACTGCTGGATCAGCGCGCGCACCGCGGTGCTCGACGCATTGCCACCGGCTTCGGGGTTCAGCGACGAGCCGAAAAAATACTTCAGCTCAAAGGTGCCCTGTGGCGTGGCCATGTACTTGGCCGTGGTGACGCGGGAGATGGTGCTTTCGTGCAGGCCCAATTCATCGGCAATTTCGCGCAGCACCAGCGGTTTCATCGCTATGGCGCCGTGGGTGAAAAAGGCCTTTTGCCGTTCTACGATGGCGCGGCTGACACGCAGGATGGTGTCAAAACGCTGTTGGATGTTTTTCACAAACCAGCGCGCTTCCTGCAGCCGTGCCGACAGCCCAGGCCCGCTGGCCTGGCCGCGTTGCCCGCGTGCCGCTTGTGCAAACAGGTCGTTGACCCGCAGTTTGGGCATCACCTCGGGGTTGAGCTGCACGTTCAGCGAGCGCCCGCTTTTGCGCACGATGACATCGGGCACCACCGCGGTGGCTTCGCCAGGGGCAAAAGGTCGGCCGGGTTTGGGTTCGCAAGTTTTGATCAGGTCGTGCGCCTGGCGCACCACGGCCTCGTCGCTGCCCGTCAGCGCCGCAATGCGCCGCATGTCGCGG
Organism: Rubrivivax sp.; assembly: GCA_031398045.1. Taxonomy (GTDB): domain Bacteria; phylum Pseudomonadota; class Gammaproteobacteria; order Burkholderiales; family Burkholderiaceae_C; genus Rubrivivax. Next base: position 1,609 of record JANNMQ010000828.1, on the reverse strand, counting down.
CGGGCCAGCAGGTCCAGGTGGTCGGCGCAGATGCGCAAAGCCACCGTGCGCACCGGCGATGCAGGGTGCTCTTTCAGTTGCAGGGCCAGGCATTCCGGCAGGTCGCGGGCGCCCACGCCGGTGGGCTCCAGGCTCTGCAGCCACATCAGTGCGCACTGCAGCCTGTCGGCCAGCGATTCGCGTGAATCGGCATCCACCAGCCCCAGCATCTCGGCCACCGAGGCTGCAATGTCGGCCAGCGGGTCGGCCAGGTAGCCATCGTTGTTCAGCGACTCGATCAGGATGTCCAGCGCACCCCGGTCGTCGTCATTCAGTCGCATGCCCGCCGTCTGCAAGCGAAGATGCTCTTGAAGACTGGTGCTGGGGCCGCCCCGTTCAGGCCGTTCGCTGTCGTCGTCAGAAGCGGTGCCACTGCTGGCCGCCGACGGCGTTTCGCGGATGCCGTCGAAGTCGTCGCTTTCGGTGCCGTTTTCCCAGTCGTCCTGGCCCGTGGTGCCAAATTCTTCGGCTTTCAGCTCGCCGGTGCTGTCGCCGGCTTCGGGCGCATCGGCGCGGTCTGAAGCTGCCAGCCGGTCGGCCAGACTGTCCACGGGTCGGTCCACCGCCTGGTGTTCAGCAGGCACCTCAAAAGGGTTGGTGCTCGCATCTTCGTCAATTTCGAGGAACGGGTTCTGGTCCAGCATCTGGCCCACTTCCTGGTGCAGTTCCAGGGTGGACAGTTGCAGCAAGCGGATGGACTGTTGCAGCTGCGGCGTCAGCGCCAGGTGCTGTGAAAGGCGGAGCTGTAACGAAGGTTTCATGGCCAGGGTGCGGTGCGCTTACATGCGGAAGTTCTCACCCAGGTAGACCCTGCGGACCTGGGTGTTGTCGACGATTTCTGCGGGTGTGCCTTCAGCCAGCACACTGCCTTCGCTGATGATGTAAGCGCGGTCGCAGATGCCCAACGTCTCGCGCACGTTGTGGTCGGTGATGAGCACACCGATGCCGCGCGAACGCAGAAAACCGATGATGCGTTGGATCTCCATCACGGCGATGGGGTCGACGCCTGCAAAAGGCTCGTCCAGCAAGATAAAGCGCGGCTGTGTGGCCAATGCACGGGCAATCTCTACGCGGCGCCGTTCGCCGCCCGACAAGGCCGGCGCCGGTGAGTCGCGCAGCTTGTCGATCGACAGGTCGGTGAGCAGCCTTTCCAGCAGCTCTTGCAGCACCGCAGGCTTCAGCGGCCTGCCGTCGGCGCCATGCTGCAGTTCCAGCACCGCGCGCACGTTTTCTTCCACCGTCAGCTTGCGGAAGATGGAGGCTTCTTGCGGCAGGTAGGAAAGGCCCAGGCGCGAGCGTTTGTGGATCGGCAGCCCCTGCACCTCCTGGCCGTCGATGCTGATTTCGCCGGCATCGGCGCGCACCAGGCCCACCACCATGTAGAAAGTGGTGGTCTTGCCGGCGCCGTTGGGGCCCAGCAGGCCCACCACTTCACCGGCGGCCACAGACAGGTGCACGTCTTTCACCACCACACGCGAGCCGTAACTCTTGCGCAGGTGCGCCGCCTGCAGGCGGCTGGGCGGTGCGGCAGCAGTAGCGGGCCCGTCCATCAGCGCCGCGTCATCAGCGC
>JANNMQ010000827.1:0-2811 GCA_031398045.1 Rubrivivax sp. | reverse complement strand
GGCGTCGTGATGACGCTCTTCACCTCCTGCGTGCTGCTGTACTGGCGGTGGCGGCCGTCGGGCATGAGGTCGACGTAATGCATCACCTCGTCCTTGGCGCCGTAGGGCTGGTCGCCAACCTCGATGCGGCGCAAATACTTCACCCAGCTCACGCCCTGCACGCCCGGCACCACCAAGCGCAGCGGGTAGCCGTTTTCAGGGCGCAGCATCTCGCCGTTCTGGCCATAGGCCACCAGAACTTCGCCCGATTCCACCATCTCCATCGGGATGGTGCGGGTCATGCTGCTGCCGTCGGCACCTTCGGCCAGCAGGTAGCGGCCGCGTTTGTAATCCACACCGGCCATGTCCAGCAGCACCTTCAGCGGCACGCCGGTGAATTCGCTGCAGCTCAGCATGCCGTGGCTGTACTGGCAGGTGGGCACGGCCACATTGCCCCATTCCATGCCGGTGTTGGCGCCACACTCGATGAAGTGAAAGCGGCTCGCGCTGGGCAGCCGCATCAGCTCGTCCATGGTGAAGACCATCGGTTTCTTCAGCAAGCGTTCGTCACTGCCGTTGATCATCAAACGGTGCTTGCTGGGGTCGACGTCCCACCAGCCCTGGTGGTGGCGCTCGAAATGCAGCCCGCTGGGCGTGACGATGCCAAACAGGCTTTGCAGCGGCGCAAATGAGACCGAGCTTTGGGTGGTCTGCGTCAGGCCCGGGCTGTGCCGGCGCTGGATGTTCGATTCGAACTTGCTGGGCTTGCCGTAGCCGTCGGCCGCCACGCCTTGGCCCAGGCCGGTGCTGTGCGCCGGCAGGTTCAGGATGTGCGGGTCGCCGCCTTCGGGCGGCACCGGGTTGCCTTGGGCGTGGGCCGTGTGTGAGGCTGCTGCAGCGCCGCCTGCCACCGCAGCGGCGAAAGCGCTGCGGATGAAGTCGCGGCGGCCTGCCTTGGCCTGGCTGAACACCGTGCGCACACCTTCGGCATTGACGAAGTTTTCAGGCGCTTTCTGCAACCGCCCGGGCGGCATCAGCAAGTCGGAGATGGGCAAATTGGACAAGGAGAGCCCTCACACGTTGAGTCGGCAACATCTGGATATAAGCAAGTACGAATATACAAGATTTACAGAAGCATGCTCTGCGGGTAAATACGGATGGGGGTTTGAGACGGCGCACCGGTCATGGCCTTGGGCCGCGCAGCCTGCGCGGCTACACCGCAGCGGTCGGCAGCGTGTGAAGGCGGCGCACGACGGAGGTGCCGATGACTGCGGCTTGCAGCACAAAACCCAGCAGTGCCAACTCCAGGCAGGCGGCTGCGCCGTAACGGGCGCCCAGCCAGCCGCCGAGCGCCGCACCGAGTGGGCGCGCGCCCATGTTGACAGCCAGGAAGATGGCGGTGACCCGGCCCAACATGGCTGCCGGCGTGACAGTCTGGCGCAGCGTGGTGGAGCTGATGGTCCAGATGATGGGCCCGGCGCCAAACAGGAAAAACGACAACACAGCCAAACCCAGCCCGGCTGTGGCCGGCGCCCACAGCGTACCCACCATCACCGCCGACGCCAGCACCGACACCACCGGGCCCAGCAGAACCGCGTGGCCAAAACGCAGCGCGCGCAACACACGCGGCGCCACCAGCGCACCCAGCACCATGCCAGCACCGTAGGCTGACAAGGTAAGGCCCACAGCACCTGCCGTCAGCCCCAGGCTGTGCACGGCGTAGGGCACGTAGGCCGCCTGCAGCACAAACCAGGCGATGTTCCAGGCCACCGCCGTCAACAGCACCGGCCGCAGCAGCGGGTGGTGCCAGACCAGGCGTGCGCCTTCTTTCAGTTCCACCAGCGGGTGGCGGCGCGGCGCTTGTGCCGCGGGGGGCGCTTCGGGCAGTGCCAGCAGCAACGCCAGCGCTGCAGCCGAGAGCACGGCCGCGAGCACAAAAGCCGGCGTCGCGCCGGCCCAGGCCACCAGCGCGCCGGCCAGCGCGGGGCCGGCCGCAAAGGCCGCGCTGCGCGCCAATTCAAGCCGGCCGTTGGCAGCCGCCAGTGCGTGGCGGGGCACCAGCGTGGGCACCAGTGCTGGTGCGGCAACGCTGAATGCCACGGTGCCAGTGGCCCCTATGAAACCCAGCAACGCCAGCACCGGAATCGACAACACCCCCCCGGCACCGGCGGCCAGCAGCCCGAAAAAAGCCAGCATGCGCAGCGCTTCACCCGCGCACATCAACTGGCGCTTGGACACCCGGTCGGCCAGCAGCCCGGTGGGTACGGACAGCAGCAGGAAGGGCAGTGTCTGCGCCGTGGCCAGCGCGCCGATCTCACCCGGCCCGGCGCCCAGCGCCAGCACGGCCACGATGGGCACCGCGGCCAGACTGACCTGTTCGGCGGCCTGCGCTGCCAGGTTGGCGCCGGCCAGGCGCGCAAACGTGGCGGGCAGGCCTGCTGGCGGCTCTTGCGGCTTGGGCGGCTTGGGCGGCTGGGCGGTTGGCGGCGTGTTCACCCGCTGACTATGCACAGACCTGGTTGCAAGGTCTGGCCAGAATCGGACCCGTCATCGTGCGGTTTGTTCGCAGCGGTCAGCCGGGTGCAACCAAAGGCCCGCAGATATTGCGCCAGCTGCGGAAGTTGAATTGACGGCGCGGGTCAAACGAGCATGGTGTGTGTGTGTGCAAGTCGAAACGGGTTCGGTAGCAGCTTCAGCCGTTTGTGCGTGGCAACCGCGTCAGAAACTCACGCCGCAGGGTGGCGTTTTTCAAGAACGCAACGCGCATCACGCTGTTGACCGTCGTCGAGTCGGTGTCTTTCACGCCGAGCCAGTGCATGCAGAAGTGGTCCG
>JANNMQ010000802.1:0-7162 GCA_031398045.1 Rubrivivax sp. | reverse complement strand
GGCGCCGTTGCCGCTGGCTTCACCCTGCGGCTGGCCCATGTAGGTGCCGCCTTGTTCAACCGGCCCTTGTTGCACCAGGTCCAGGCCCCGCTCCACGGCCACCAGGCCGCGCAGCAGCGGGGCCATCACGTCAGCCAGGTGTTTGGCCGGTGCCACCAGCTGAAGCATGGCGGTGACGAAGGCGACAAATTCACCCACCGTGGTGGCGCCGCTGCGGCCCTGGGACATGGCGATCATGATCACCACCGACAGCGCGCAGGCCGCCAGTATCTGCGTCACCGGCGTCATCGTGCCGCCGGCCACCACGGCCTTCAGCACCAGGCGGCGCAGCGCATCGGCGCGTGCCATGAAACGCGCGGCCTGCAACTCTTGCGCGCCAAACAGCCGCACGATGCGCCAGGCCAGGATGTTTTCTTCCACCACATAGGCCAGCTGGTCGGTGGCGTGCTGGCTTTCTTGCGTCAGGCGGTGCAGCCGCCGCCCCAATTGCCGCATCACAAAACCCACGGCCGGAAACAGCAGCGCGACGATCATCGTGAGCTGCCAGTTCAGCGTTAGCAGGTACACCAGCAGCGCCAGCAGGATGAGCGAATCGCGCACCAGCGTCAGCAGCGTGCCGGCCAGCATCGAAGCACCACCTTGGGCTTCATACACCAGCGTGTTGGTCATCGCGCTGGCGGTCTGCTGCGTGAACAGCGTGGGTGAGCTTTTCAGCACATGCGCAAACAGCTGTTCGCGCAACTGCAGCACTGCGCGCTGCGCCACCCAGGCCAGCCCGTATTGCGACACGAATGAAGCAGCGCTGCGCACCGTAAACAGCGTGATGATGGCCGCTGGCACCATCCACAGGGGCAAGCCACCGGCGGTGAAACCGCGGTCCAGCAAGATGCGCAACATCTCACTGACCATCGGCTCGGTAGCCGCCGTAACCATGGCCGCCAGCAGCACACCCACCAGGCCCAGACGGCTGTGCCTGACATAGGGCGCCAGGCGGGCCAGCCGCTTCAGAAGGGGGGGCATGTAGAGCGCAGGTCGTAAGTGGGCAGCGTGTAGGAGAAGGCCGTGCAAGCCGGCACTTGCGGGATTATCAGGGTCTCGTTGCCTACAATAAGGCCACTGCCACCGCATCTGCCGTCTGTGACCGCACGCCTTGACCGCACGCCTTTCGTGACTGCACCCTGCTCCGACCACTCCACGCAGACCTCACGGTTCTTGGGCCCCGAGGGGCCCCGACGCCGCTTCTTCGCCACTCTGGGCGGCATCGCCGTTGCAACACTGGCCCCGCGCGCCGCGGCGGACTTCAGGGTTGAGATCACCGGCGTTGGTGCCACGCAAGTGCCCATAGGCGTGGCAGCCTTTCGGGATGAAACGACCGTCGGTGTGCTGCTGTCCGCCATCGTGCGCGCCGACCTGGAACGCAGTGGTCTGTTTCGCAGCTTGCCCGTGGACACGAAGTACGACGAGCGCAGCGTCATCGACCTGCCGCAGTGGCGTGCGCGGGGCGCCGACGCCATCGTGGCCGGGTCTGCGCAGCGCCTGCCCGATGGCCGTGTGGACGTGCGCTACAAACTGTGGGACGCCGTACGCGGCGAACAATTGCTGGGGCAGAGCAAGGTGGTGTTGGCAGCCGACCTGCGACTGGCCGCGCACCGCATTGCCGATGAAATACACCAGGCGCTGACGGGTGAACGGGGCGTGTACGCCACGCGTGTGGCCTATGTGGTGCGCGCCGGCAAGCGCTACACGCTGCACGTTACCGACGCTGACGGCGAAGGAGGCCAGGTGGCGCTGACCAGTGCCGAGCCCATCATTTCACCGGCCTGGTCGCCCGACGGCAAACGCCTGGCCTATGTGTCTTTCGAGGACCAGAAAGCCGTGGTCTGGAACCAGCTGCTGGCCACTGGTGAACGCCGCCGCATTGCCAACTTTCGCGGCTCTAACAGCGCACCGGCCTGGTCACCCGATGGTCAGCGGCTGGTGGTCACGCTGTCGCAAGACGGCCTGGCGCAGTTGTATGTGGTGCCAGCATCCGGTGGCACACCCGAGCGCCTGACGCGCAGCGGTGCCATCGACACCGAAGCCGCGTTCTCGCCCGACGGCAAGAGCCTCTATTTCGTCAGCGACCGGGGCGGCGGCCCGCAGATTTACCGGCTGGGCGTGAACGGTGGCACGGTGGACCGCGTCAGTTTTGCCGGCAACTACAACATCAGCCCCAGCATCAGCCCTGATGGCAGGTTGATGGCCTTTGTCACGCGCCAAGGCTCAGCCTACAGGCTGATGACGATGGACCTGAGCAGCGGCGCCATGACCCCGCTGACCGACACCCAGGACGATGAAAGCCCCAGTTTTTCACCCAACGGCCGGCTGCTCGTTTACGCCACGCGTGCGCAGGGCAGCGACGTGCTGATGACCACCACGCTGGACGGCAAGATCAAGACGCGGCTGCTCAGCAGTGGCGCCGACATGCGCGAACCGGCCTGGGGGCCGTTCGGCCGCTGATGGGCGTGCGCAAACTGTGGTTGTCCTCACGCCCCGGGCTGTTTTGCGCTGGTGGCTCTAATCAGCCTTCGTGTGTTTCTGTCGAAAGACATCAAGTAGGAGACCTGCCTTGAAGCAAGCTGGATCGACTTTCATTAAAACCGCTGCCTGGGGCTTGATGCTGGGCGCTATGGCCACCTTGATGGGCTGCGCGTCGGGTACCAAACTCGACGAGGGCACCCTGCCTGGGGTGGAATCACGCAGCCCCGTGGCCAACCCCGCAGAAGGTGGCGTGGCGCTGGCCAGCAGGACGCCCGAAGGCGCCGCAGCGGCAGCGGTTCTGGCGCAGTCGCAGTCGGGCGTCGCGTCGATTGATTCAGCATCGGCCCGCGGTGCGTCCACCTCCGCGGTTTCCCCGTCGGCCGAAGCCGCTGCCGCCGCGCGCCAGCGGGTGGTTTACTTCGACTTCGACAGCTTTGTCATCAAAGACGACTACAAACCAATGATCGAAGCCCATGCCCGTGTGCTGCAAGCCAGCAGCGAAAAGCGCCTCGTCATCGAAGGCCATACCGACGAACGCGGTGGGCGTGAATACAACTTGGCCCTGGGCCAGAAGCGGGCTGAGGCCGTGCTGCGTTCGCTGGCGCTGCTGGGTGTGCCCGAGGCGCGTTTGGAAGCGGTCAGCTTTGGCCAAGAGCGTCCAGCTGCGCAGGGTTCGGGCGAATCGGCCTGGGCGCAGAACCGTCGCGCCGAGCTGAGGGACCGCTGACATGTCAGCGCTTCCTGTGATTGCAACGGGCAAAGGGGCGCGGCCCTGGTCAAGGGCCTGGCGTCCTGTGCTCGCTGCCTGCGCTTGTGCGACGGCTCTGAATACGGCACAGGCCGGCCTGTTTGACGACGAAGAGGCGCGCAAGGCCATCGTCGACCTGCGCTCTCGCATCGCCCAGCTTGACGATGCAGGCAAAGCCCGCGTGGCTGAGTTGGCCGCCGCACAGATGGCCCAGAAACAGAGCAACGACGCCATCATGGAGCAGCTGACCGCGCTGCGCCGCGGCCTGCTGGACCTGAACAACCAGCTCGAGGCCCTGCGTGGTGAGCTGGCCAAGCTGCGTGGCAACGACGAACAATTCGGCCGTGAACTGGCTGACATCCAGAAGCGCCAACGTGAGATGGCACAAGGCCTGGATGAACGGCTGCGCAAGCTGGAACCGGTGAAGGTGGCCATCGACGGCAAAGACCACCTGGTGGACCAAGACGAAAAGAAGGCCTACGACGAGGCCATTAACAGCATCCGCGCTGGTGAATTTGACAAAGCCGTGCTGCTGCTGGGCAATTTTCAGCGCCGCTATGCCGGCAGTCCGTACGCTGACTCCACCCGTTTCTGGCTGGGCAATGCGCAATACGGCAAACGCGACTACAAAGAAGCTATCACGGCTTTTCGCGGCTTTGTAGCTGCGGCGCCCGAACACCCGCGGGCCCCTGAAGCGCTGCTGGCACTGGCCAACAGCCAAGCCGAAACCAAAGACCCGCGCGGCGCCAAGAAAACCATTGAAGACTTGATCAAGAGCTACCCGCAGTCCGAAGCCGCACAGGCCGGACGCGAACGCCTGCCGTTGATCAAGTAAGCCCACGCGCCGCTGGGCCAGCCCGCTGCGCGGGCTTCAAGAATCTGTAGATGCTGGAAGCCGATCTGCCGGGTCTGACCGCGCGCATTCTGTGGGCCACCTTTGCGCTGGCAGCTGTGTTTGGCGCCATTGCACAGCGCACCCATTTCTGCACCATGGGTGCGGTGGCCGACATCGTCAACATGGGTGACTGGACGCGCATGCGCGCCTGGGTGCTGGCCATGGGTGTGGCCGTCATTGGCTTTAACGGCATGGTGGGTTTGGGCTGGGTGCAGGCCAGCAACAGCGTCTACGCAGAGACTCGGTTGATCTGGCTGTCCAACCTGCTGGGCGGCGCCTTGTTTGGTTTTGGCATGGTGTTGGCCTCGGGTTGTGGCAGCAAGACGCTGGTCCGCATCGGCGGTGGCAGCCTGAAGAGCCTGGTGGTCTTTTGTGTGCTGGCGCTGGCTTCTTACGCCACCCTGCGCGGTGCGTTTTCGGTGCTGCGTGTGGCCACCGTGGACACTGTGGGTGTGCAGCTACCCACCGGCCAGGACCTGCCTTCACTGCTGGCGCACGCCACCGCCAGTGCCACCCGTTTCTGGGCGTGGGCCTTGGGGCTGGGCGTCGGCGGCGCGATGGTGTTGTTTGCGCTCGCCCGGGCCGAGGGCCGGAGTGCGGAGGTGCTGTTGTCCGGGCTGGGGCTGGGCGCCGTGGTGGTGGCCGTGTGGTGGGTATCGGGGCGGTTGGGCTATCTGCCTGAACACCCTTTGACGCTGGAAGAGACCTTTCTGGCCACCAACACGCGGCGCATGGAATCGCTGACCTTTGTAGCGCCCATCGCCTACGCGGTGGACTGGTTCATTCTGTTCAGCGACAAGTTGAAGGTGTTGACCATGGGCATCGTCAGCGTGGTGGGTGTGGTGGTGGGTTCGGCGGCGGTGGCGCTGGCGACCGGCACTTTTCGCTGGGAAGGTTTTGCAGGCACTGAAGACACCGCCAAGCACATCGTGGGTGCCGTGCTGATGGGTGTCGGCGGCGTCACCGCCATGGGCTGTACGGTGGGGCAGGGGATGTCGGGTGTGTCGACGCTGGCACTGGGCAGCTTGCTCTCTGTGGCCGGCATCATCGGCGGCGCCGTGCTGGGTTTGCGCTGGCAGATTTGGCTTCTGGAGCGCAGTCCGTGACGGCAGCTGCAACCCAAGCGCCCGCGTTCCCGGGGCCCCCGGACACCGAAGGGGCCGACCTCGAACGCCGCTTTGGCGGCCTGAAACGGCTTTATGGCGCGGCGGGTTACGCGCGGTTGCGCCAGGCCCGGGTGGCCGTGGTCGGCTTGGGTGGTGTCGGTTCGTGGGCTGCCGAGGCGCTGGCGCGCAGTGGGGTGGCGAGGCTGGTGCTGATCGACCTGGACCACGTGGCCGAATCCAACATCAACCGCCAGGTGCAGGCGCTGGGTGCGACCCTGGGCCAGGCCAAGGTGCTGGCGCTGCAGCAGCGCATCGCCGACATCCACCCGGGATGCGAAGTGTTGGCGGTGGAAGCTTTTGTCGAACCGGACAACTGGCCTGCGCTGTTGCCGCAACCGGTGGACGTTGTGCTGGACGCATGCGACCAGGTGCGCGCCAAACTGGCCCTGGCTTGCTGGGGTCTGGCGCAGGGGGTGCCCGTGGTCTGCGTGGGCGCGGCGGGTGGCAAGAAAGAGCCACAACGCGTGGAAGTGGCCGCGCTGTGCGACGTCACTCACGACCCTTTGCTGGCCAGCTTGCGCCAGCGGCTGCGCAAGCACTTTCGCGATCAAGGTGGCGCCGGTTTTCCAGCCGCCCTGCATGGCCTGCATTGTGTCTTTTCGCGCGAGCCCGTGGCCCCGCCGGCGGCGGTATCTGATGGTGCGGGTGCAGGTGATGGCCCAGGTGATGGCCAAGGTGACGGCAGCCTGAATTGCCATGGTTATGGGTCTGGCGTCACCGTGACAGCCACCTTCGGCATGGTGGCCGCGGCACAGGCCCTGGCCTGCGTGCTGCGCGGTGCCTGAGGTGCTGCGCCGTCAGTGCAGCGTCGGAAGCGGTGGAGTTTCAGGCTATACTTTTAGGCTCTACGGAGAGGGTCGTTAGCTCAGTCGGTAGAGCAGCGGACTTTTAATCCGTTGGTCGCGTGTTCGAGTCACGCACGACCCACCAGACCACCATGTGCAGACTTCGCGGTCGGCGCTTGTGGTTCAAGAGTTTCGTTGGGCTCTTAGCTCAGTTGGTAGAGCAGCGGACTCTTAATCCGTTGGTCGCGTGTTCGAGTCACGCAGGGCCCACCAAGCAATTCATGTGAATCAAGCACTTGGCGTACACGATGCGCCGAGTGCTTTTTTCTTCATCGCGCCAGTGCCAGACGCTAGAGGTCAGTGCCCGCAACCTGCTGGCCGCTGCTGCAGCGCTCCAGCAGATACAGGATGGACTGATACGGCCGGTCGGACATCTCCGACAGCCCGATCTCGCAGGTGCGGCTGGTGGAGTAGCCCATCTGGCAGCCGGCCGGCAGCGCTTCTTTCAGCTGGCGCAGCGCGTGTTCGTTCAGCTCGGGCCGCATGAAGCCGCGTTCGCCGGCAAAGCCGCAGCACTGCACCGCGTCGACGGCCTGCACCTGGGCGCTGCAGCGTTGCGCGATGGCCATCAGCTTGGGCGCAGTACCCATCTTGGTGACGCTGCACACCGGGTGCACGGCCACCACGCCGGGCTGCGGTGTGATCTGCAGGCGCGGCAGCAACGTGTCGTGGGCAAACTCGACACTGTCGTGCACCGGCAGGCGGCCGGCCAGGAATTTCTTCATGCGGTAGGCGCACGGGCTGGTGTCGAAGACGATGGGCCAGCGGCCACCCTCGCTGGCCTCGCGCAGCGCAACTTCCAACTCGGCCGACTTCAGGTTGGCCGCATCCATCAGGCCTTTGCTTTCGAAGGGCTGGCCGCAGCACAGGCCGGCCAGCGGTGCCGGGTACAGCACGTCGAAGCCCGCGCGCTGCAGCAGGCGCTCGGCCACGGTGGGCAGCATCTCCACGCCTTCATGGCCGCGTTGCGGGCCCATGTTGCGCGCCG
>JANNMQ010000781.1:0-2911 GCA_031398045.1 Rubrivivax sp. | reverse complement strand
GCGGCGATCGGCGAGGTGGTTCACTACAACATCCTCGAAGGCCTGACCAAGATCGCCATGGACGGCGCGGTGACGCCGCTGCTGGCCGAAAGCTGGTTCCAGTCGCCCGACGGCAAGAGCTACACCTTCACGCTGAAGAAGGGCGTGAAGTTCAGCGACGGCGCGGCCTTCGACGCCAACGCCGTGAAGTTCAGCTTCGACCGCGCCAAGGCCGCGGGCAGCACCAACAAGGCCAAGAAGGCGGTGTTCGACAACATCAGCAGCGTGGTGGTGCAGGACGCGCGCACGGTGATCCTGGTGCTGGACAAGGCCGACGCGATGCTCACGTTCCGCCTGGGCGAGAACACAGCCGTCATTTTGCATCCCAACACCGCCGCGCAGGCCGCCACCAACCCGGTGGGCACCGGCCCCTTCAAGTTGGCGAACTGGGCCAAAGGCTCAGCCATCACGTTGGCCAAATGGGACGGCCACCGTGACGCGGCCAAGGTGCGCTTGAAGCGGGTCACCTTTCGCTTCATCAACGACCCGGCCGCACAAGTGGCCGCGCTGCTGGCCGGCGACATCGACGGCATGCCGCGCTTTGGTGCGTTGCAAGCCATTGCCCAGTTTCAGGGCGACAAGCGCTTCACGGTGGAACTGGGCAGCACATCGGGCAAGGGCATCGTGGCCATCAACAACCGCAAGGCGCCGCTGAACGATGTGCGCGTGCGCCGCGCCATCGGCCACGCCATCGACCGCAAGGCCTTCATCGACGGTGCACAGGAAGGCCTGGGCAAACCCATCGGCAGCCACTTTGCACCCACCGACCTGGGCTATATGGACCTGACCAAACAGTCGGCCTACGACCCGGAGAAAGCCAAAGCGCTGCTGCGCGAAGCCGGTGTGGCCACGCCGCTGAACCTGACGCTGACGCTGCCGCCGCCGCAGTACGCACGCAAGGGTGGCGAGATCATTGCCGCGCAGCTGGCCAAGGTGGGCATCAACGCAAAAATTGAAAACGTGGAATGGGCGCAGTGGCTGGCCGGGCCCTTTAAAGGCAACTTTGACCTCACCATCATCAACCATGTGGAGCCACTGGACTACGCCACCGCGTACGCCGACCCCAACTACTACTTTGGCTACGACAGCGCCAAGTTCCGTGGCCTGGTGGCCACCATGGCGGCCACATCCGACTACCGCGAAAAGGGCCGCCTGTGGCGCGACATCCAGCGCCAGGTGGCCGACGACGCGGTGAATGCTTTTGTCTGGAACCCGGCGCAAGTGGCGGTGTTTAAACGCGGCTTGCGCGGCCTGTGGAACAGCTCGCCCATCTTCGCCAACGACATGGCAGCGGTCAGTTGGGCACCGCCGGCCACTGGCGTTTGAAGCCCACTTCCTCTGCGGCCCGCCCCGCATGATCAGGCGGCACCAGGCTGAGGCCCGATGACGCCCTTGCACGACCTCAGCGCCGCCGAACTGCACCACGCGTACTCCCACCGCAGCCTGTCGCCGGTGGAAGTGACCCAGGCGCTGATTGTTCATGTGCAACGCTGGGAACCGCACATCGCTGCGGCCTGGGCCTTCGAGCCCGCGGTAGCGCTGGCCATGGCGCGCGCCTCTGAAATGAGGTGGCGCAAAGGCCAGGCACTGGGCGCGCTGGACGGCGTGCCCGTGACGCTGAAGGACAACATCGCCACGCGCGGCCACAGCATGCCACTGGGCACTGCGGCCACAGTGCTGCAGCCCATGGCTGACGATGCACCGCCGGCGGCCCGTCTGCGTGAAGCGGGTGCCGTGTTCCTGAGCAAAACCACGATGCCCGACTACGGCATGCTGTCCTCGGGGGTGTCCACGTTCCACGGCATCACACGCAACCCCTGGGACGTCAGCAAAGCACCGGGCGGCAGCAGCAGCGGTGCCGGCGCGGCCGCTGCTGCAGGCTACGGGCCGCTGCACCTGGGCACGGACATCGGCGGCTCCATCCGCCTGCCAGCCACATGGTGTGGCGTGGTGGGCTTCAAGCCCAGCAACGGCCGTGTGCCAATCCGTCCGCCTTACATCGGCCGCGTCGCCGGGCCACTGACGCGCACCGTGCAAGACTGCGCTTTGATGATGGCCACGCTGAGCCTGCCCGATGCGCGCGACAGCACCGCCTTGCCCGGGCAAGCACTGCCCTGGGCAGCGCTGGGTGACGACGCCGGCCAGACGCTGCGTGGGCTGAAGATAGGCTTGTGGCTCGACGCCGGCTGGGGCTTGCCGCTGGACGACGACATCCACCGCGCGGTGCTGGACGCAGCGATGAAACTGCAGCAGGCCGGTGCCGAGGTGCAGCCGCTGGCGCCTTTTGCCAGCCGCGACGCCCTGCGCAGCATGGCCGACGGCATCAACCGTTTCTGGCGCCTGCGTTCGTGGCTGGACATCGCCGCGCTGCCCGAAGCCCAACGCGACAAGGTGCTGCCTTTCATTCGCGCCTGGGTGGCCGAGGCTGCAGGCTACAGCGCCGCGCAGGCCTTTCATGGTTACAGCCAGATCGGCCTGTTGCGCGAAGCCACGGTGGCAGCTTGCGAGCCCTTTGACTTCGTCATTTCACCGGTGGCACCGGTGTCGGCCTTTGCAGCCGAATGGCCGATGCCCAGCAACGACCCGCTGCGCGCCATGGAGCACATCGCTTACACCCTGCCCTTCAACATGAGCGAGCAGCCTGCCATCAGCGTGCCATGCGCACAAACAGCCAGCGGGCTGCCAATCGGCCTGCAAATCATCGGCCACCGGCACGACGACTTGGGCGTGCTGCGCGTGGCGCGCGCATTTGAACAGTTGCGGGCGCCACTGCCACCCTGGCCCGCCGTGCCAGGTTAGCTTTTCAGGCCGACACACAGCCACGCTACATTCGGCGCATGTCTTACCGGGACCTCCGCGGCAACCCCTGCAG
>JANNMQ010000767.1:0-8240 GCA_031398045.1 Rubrivivax sp. | reverse complement strand
CCCGACAACGCCAACAAGATCCACAGCGTTTTGCAGGCCGTGGCACCTGAATTCAAGCTCGCCGTGATCGCCATCGGCAACCCCGGCTCCACGCTGGCCATCCGCGACGCGCTGCAGCAAGGCCGCCTGGTGGGGCTGCTGGGCGACCGCCTGCCGCCCACGGGTGTTGGTGCCGGTGCTGGTGCTGGTGCTGGTGCTGGTGCTGGCGTTGCACCGCCTGCACAGCCTTCGCGCGGCAAGGTGGTGCAGATTCCTTTCCTGGGTGTGCCGGCAGGCTTTTCCGACGGGCCCTTGCGGTTGGCCATGCTGCTGCGTCAGCGGGTCATCTTCATGGCCGGGCTGTACCGGGGCGGGCGCCGCTACGACGTGCGTTTCGAAACCCTGGCCGACTTTCGCAAAGCACCCACCAACGCCGCGGCGCGGGAACAACTGGTGCTGCAAACCTTGCGCGCCTATGTGGCGCGGCTGGAAGGCCTGTGCCGCGAGGCGCCCTACAACTGGTTCAACTTTTATGACTTCTGGGCTGAAGATGCTGCCACTGCGATTGCTGGTTAGGGTCTGGCGGCCAGCGCTGGGTGCGCTGACTGCAGCAGTGCTGGGGGCCGTGGCCGTGCCGGCGTGGGCCGCCTTGGATCTGTCCACATTGGCCGCCTTGCTGGCCGAGCGCAAAAGCGGCGAAGCACGCTTCACCGAAGAACGTTTTGTGAGCGGCTTTGACAGCCCGCTGCGCGCCAGTGGTGTGCTCACCTTCAAAGCCCCCGATCGTTTTGCGCGCCACACACTGGAACCGGTGGCCGAGTCGATGACCGTCGAAGGCAACACCATCACGCTGAAGCGCGGCGCGCGCACGCGCCAGATGGCGCTCGACACCGTGCCCGAATTGACCGCGCTGATTGAAGCCGTGCGCGCCACGCTGACCGGCAATGCCAGCACCTTGCAGCGCCACTTCACGGTGCGTGTGGAAGGTGCGCCCGCGCTGTGGACGCTGACGCTGGTGCCCCGCGACGCGCGCTTGGCCACGCAGGTGCGTGAGTTGCAGATCTCGGGCCAGAACGCCGACGTGCGCAGCGTTGGGCTGTGGATGGCCGGTGGCGACCGCTCGTTGATGTCGGTGCAGCCGGCCAAGGCACTGGCCGGCGAGAAACCGTGACCGCAGGCGGTCAACCTCCGGCGGCCTCGCAGCCCAGCCCGCAGCGCCGTCGCTGGTTGCCGCTGGGGGTCTGGCTGCTGTTGCTGCTGGCCGCCGCGCTGCAGATCAGCCGCACCACGTTCACAGCCGACCTGTCGGCCTTTTTGCCGTCCAACCCCGACGCGCAGCAACGGGTGTTGATTGAACAGCTGCAAAGCGGCGTGCCGGCGCGCACACTGCTCGTCGGCATCGAAGGCGGTGACAGCACGGCACGCGCGCAGGCCTCCAAAGACCTGGCCACTGCCTTGCGTGCCAGCGGCTTGTTTGAACAAGTGCAAAACGGCCAGACCGACGGCTTTGCGCAGGTGGCCAGCTGGCTGTTTGACAACCGCTACCTGCTGAGCCCGGCGGTGGATGTGCAGCGCTTCACGGCTGACGGTTTGCGGCTGGGCATCCAGGAGTCTTTGTCGCTCTTGGGCACACCGGCCGGGCAGATGGTGAAGCCCATTTTTGATCGCGACCCCACGGGCGAAACGGTGCGCATTGGCGAAGCGCTGGTGCCCAGCAGCGCGCCGCGCAGCGAACAGGGTGTGTGGGTGTCGCGGCCGGCGGCCGAAACCACCCCGCGTGCGCTGCTGGTGGCCATCAGCCAAGCCGCGGGCGCCGATCTGGACGCGCAGATGCGGGCCATCCAGCAGGTGCAGAGCAGCTTTTTGCAGGTGCAGCGGGCTCTGCAGCCAGCGGCAACTGCAGCTGCAGCGCCCTTGGTGCTGCGTGTCAGCGGTGCGCCGGTGTTCAGCGTCGACAGCCGCGCGCGCATCGAGCGCGAGGTCAACCTGCTGGCCATCGCCGGCACGGTGCTGATGAGTGCGGTGCTGCTGTTGGCCTTCGGTTCGCTCAAAGCACTGGGTGTGGCGCTGCTGCCGGTGCTGACGGGCGTGGTGGGCGGCGTCACCGCCGTCAGCCTGGTGTTTGGTGGTGTGCACGGCATCACGCTGGGGTTTGGTGCCACGCTGATTGGTGAAGCGGTGGACTACGCCATCTACTACCTGATGCAGGCCCGCGCTGGAGGCTGGCAGGCTTGGCTGAAAAGCGGTTGGCCCACCGTGCGCCTGGGGTTGCTGACCAGTGTGTGTGGCTTTGCGGCGCTGGTGTTTTCCGGTTTCCCCGGGCTGGCGCAGCTGGGCGTGTTTTCGGTGGCCGGTCTGGTCAGCGCGGTGCTGTTCATGCGTTTTGTGATGCCGCAGTTGATGCCCCACGGCGCCGCGCAGGGGGGCTTGCGCGCCCCGCTCGGCCGCGCCAGCCGCCGCCTGGTGTTGCTGTTGCCGCGGCTGCGCTGGCCACTGTTGGCGCTGGGCGCGGCGGCGGCGGTGCTGGTGTGGCAGCAGCGCGCCACGTTGTGGGAAGCCGAGCTCAGTTCCTTGAGCCCGGTGTCGAAAGAAGCGCTGGCGCTGGACGCCAGCCTGCGCGCTGATTTGAGCGCAGGCGACGCGCGTGCGCTGGTGGTGGTGCGCGGTGCTGACCTGCAGGCCACGCTGCGGGCGGCCGAAGCAGCCGGTGCACGGCTGGATGGGTTGGCTGAACAGGGTGTGATCGGTGGTTACGACAGCGTGTCGCGCTGGCTGCCCAGCCTGCAGGCGCAACAGCAGCGGCTGGCCAGCCTGCCCGATGCCCCCACCTTGCAGGCCGCGCTGGCAGCGGCCACGCAGGGCCTGCCCGTCAGTGCCGAACGCCTGGCGCCTTTTGTGGCCGAGGTTCAAGCCGCCCGCACGCGTGCACCCATCACGCTGGATGCGATGAAAGGCAGCGCACAGGCCTCGCTGGTTGAAGCCCTGTTGTTGCAGCGCGCCGATGGCAGCTGGACGGCGCTGCTGCCGCTGCAGCCGCTGCAGCCGCTGCAGCCGGTGTTGAGCACCGGCAGCGTGGGCGCCGCCGAGGCACCGCTGGACACCGCTGCCGTGCGCCGTGCGTTGCAGGGATTGGCCGCTGAAGCGCCGGGCCCGCAAGTGATCGAGATTGGCGTCGAACTGAAGCGCCTGTACACAAGGTATCTGGGTGAAGCCCGCGACCAGGCGCTGCTGGGCGCGCTGGGTGTGGTGCTCTTGATGGCGGTGACACTGCGTTCGCTGCCGCGCCTGCTGGCGGTGTGCCTGCCGCTGCTGTGGGCCGTGCTGCTGACGATGGGCGCCTTGGTGGCGCTGCAGGTGCAGCTGGGCATCCTGCACCTGGTGGGCCTGCTGCTGGTGGTGGCCGTGGGTTCCAACTACGCGCTGTTTTTTGACATGCTGCGGTTGCAAGGACGGCTGCAAGGGCGGTTGCAAGGGCGGTTGCAAGGTCAGCAACAAGGTCATGCTGATGACGACCTGCTGGCTTCGCTGCTGTTGGCCAACCTGACCACGGTACTGGGTTTTGGATTGATCGCGCTGTCCAGCATCCCGGCGCTGTCAGCCGTGGGGCGTGTGGTGGCGCCGGGTGCCTTGTTGGCGCTGGTGCTGGCGGCGGCCTTCATACCTTCCAAGGCGGTGAAGATGTCCCCGAACGGGCGGGGCTGAGCGGCGGTGTATCAAAATCCGTCGGCAAAGTGATGCTCGCCCCGCCTGGATCAAGTTGAAAAAGTCCGCTCGGGCTGAGCCTGTATTTCCGATCGTCCTGAGCTTGTCGAAGGAAGCCCCGCCACGACTGGGACAGCACTTCGACAAGCCCAGTGCGAACGGGGCGACGTCAA
The DNA here is from genome assembly GCA_031398045.1 of Rubrivivax sp. Lineage (GTDB taxonomy): Bacteria > Pseudomonadota > Gammaproteobacteria > Burkholderiales > Burkholderiaceae_C > Rubrivivax. The sequence continues at coordinate 4,386 of JANNMQ010000767.1, read as the reverse complement.
CCGTACGGCCCACCTGACCCCCTCGTGCTCAATATCCCTGTTCCCCCGCCCCCGCGTTGGCCCTGGCCGCCCTTGCTGCAAGCCAGCGTGGCGCTGCACACGGCCGCGGGCGCAGCGGCCGTGGCAGTGCCCGGTGCCGCAGCCTGGGCGCTGGCGGCCGTGGTGGCCAACCACGCGCTGCTGACCGCTGCCGGCCTGTGGCCGCGCAGCGCGCTGCTGGGCCCCAATGTGACACGGCTGCCAGCCACCGCCGCCGCAACAGGCGCCGTGGCGCTGACCATCGACGACGGGCCTGACCCCGAAGTCACGCCCCAGGTGCTGGACCTGCTGGCAGCCCACGGCGCACGCGCCAGCTTTTTTTGCATCGGCGAGCAGGTGCGCGAGCACCCGGCGCTGGTGCGGCGCATGGTGGCCGAGGGCCACAGCGTGCAAAACCACAGCCTGCACCACCGCCACCACTTTTCGCTGTCAGGGCCGGCGGCCTTGGCGCGTGAGATCGGCGGCGCGCAGGCGCTGCTGGCCGATGTCAGCGGGCGGCTGCCGCATTGTTTTCGCGCCCCGGCCGGCCTGCGCACCCCGCTGCTGGACCCGGTGCTGCACCGCCTGGGCCTGCACCTGGTGAGCTGGACCCGCCGTGGCTACGACACCCGCGAGCGCCAAGCCCCGCGGGTGGCGCAGCGGCTGTTGCGAGGCCTGGCCGCTGGCGATATTTTGTTGCTGCACGACGGCCACGCCCGCCGCACCGCTGACGGTCAAGCGGTGCTGTTGCCGGTGCTGCCCGTGTTGCTGCAGCATCTGCACCAGGCCGGCCTGCACACGCTGACGCTGGACGATGCCTTGCCACCGCGTCATGCAGCGCTGCAAGCCCATCCCTTGACCGGCGCACCGGCTTGATCAGCATGCACACCGCCCGCACGAACCCCAGCGACAACACCAGCAGCGCCGCAGCGCGCCCTGCTCCCGCCAGCGCCGATGCGGCCTGGAAGGCGCTGCACACCGCTGCCTGCGCGCCCTACCGCCAGGCGGGCCGCTTTGCCTGGCATTGGGCACGTGGCAAGCTGGGCCGCGACCCGGTGTTTCGCGGCATGCTGTCGCGCGGTGATTTGTCCGCCCAGGCGCGGGTGGTCGACATCGGCTGCGGCCAGGGCCTGTTGGCCAGCCTGCTGCAGGCCTGCGCCGACTTGCAGGCGGCTGGCCGCTGGCCCGTCGACTGGCCGGTGCCGGCGTCGGCGCGCAGCTACACCGGTAGCGAACTGATGGCCAGCGATGTGCAGCGCGGCACCGCAGCCCTGGCCCATCTGGCGCTGGCGCCGCGCCTGGTGTGCGCCGACATGCGCAGCGCGCCGCTGCCGCCCTGCGACGTGGTGGTCATCCTGGACGTGCTGCATTACGTGGACCATGCCGACCAGCAGGCGCTGTTGCAGCGCGTGGTGCAGGCGCTGCAGCCATCAGGTCGGCTGTTGCTGCGTGTGGGTGACGCGGCCAGCACCCGCGGTTTTGCCATCAGCCAGTGGGTGGACCGTGTGGTCACTGGCGTGCGCGGCCACCGCGTGGCGCCCACCTGGGGCCGCAGCCTGCACGACTGGCAGGCCCTGCTGCAACAGCTGGGTTTTGCCGACGTGCAGGCCGTGCCGCAGAGCCAGGGCACCCCGTTTGCCAACGTGCTGTTGGTGGCGCAGCTGCAGCCCACTGCCGTTTGAAAACCTGCCACGCATGACACCCGTTGCCCCCGTTGCCCCTGTTGCAATCACCGCCTACACCCTGGTCACCGCGCTGGGCCACGGCCGTGCCAGCACCCTGGCTGCGTTGCAGGCCGGCCGCACCGGCTTGGCGCAGCAAGACTTCGAAACCGCCGCCTTGGGCGCTTGGTTGGGTGTGGTGCAGGGTGTGGATGAGGTGCAACTGGCGCCTGCGCTGGCCAGCCACTACTGCCGCAACAACCGCCTGGCCGAATTGGCCTTGCGGGCTGACGGCTTTGCAGCGCAGGTGCAGGCGGCTGCGCAGCGCTGGGGCGCGCACCGGGTGGGCGTGTTCCTGGGCACCAGCACCTCGGGCATCTTGCAGACCGAAGTGGCCTACCGCCACCGTGACCCCGCCACCGGTGCCTTGCCCGCCAGCCTGCATTACGCACACACCCACAACACCTATTCGGTGGCTGGCTACGTGCGCGCGGCGCTGCAGCTGCAGGGGCCGGCCTGCGTGGTGTCCACCGCGTGTTCATCCAGCGCCAAGGTGTTTGCAGCGGCAGCGCGCATGCTGGCGCTGGGCGTGGTGGACGCGGCGGTGGTGGGCGGTGTCGACAGCCTGTGCATGACCACGCTGTACGGTTTCAAGTCGCTGGAACTGCTGTCGCCCGACATCTGCCGGCCCTGGGACGCCCAGCGCGCCGGCCTCTCGCTGGGCGAAGGCGCCGCTCTTGCGCTGCTGCAGCGGCACTGCGAAACAGCACCCGCCGGCTGGCTGCTGGGTGTGGGCGAAAGCAGCGACGGCCACCACATGAGCAGCCCGCACCCCGAGGGCGCGGGGGCCGCCACCGCGATGCGCGGCGCGCTGACGCAAGCCGGGTTGCAGCCGGATGATGTGGACTACATCAACCTGCACGGCACCGGCACGCCGGGCAACGACGCTGCCGAAGACCAGGCCGTGTGCGCCGTGTTTGGTGCAGCCACGCCCTGCAGCAGCACCAAGGGTTACACCGGCCACACACTGGGTGCCGCCGGCGGTGTGGAAGCCGCGATGGCGCTGCTGGCGCTGCAGCATGCTTTCATGCCCGCCGGGCTGCACGTGCAGACGCCCGACCCTGCACTGCGCAGCCACTACTTGCAAACACCGCGAACTGGCGCGCTGCGGGTGGTGGCCAGCAATTCTTTTGGCTTTGGTGGCAGCAACGCCTGCCTGGTGCTGGGCCATGCCGACGGCCCGCACGCGGGGGCACTGCAATGAAGATTCAGCTGCTGGGCGTCGGCCTGCTGGGCCCCGGACTGCCGGATTGGGCACAGGGTGCTGCCTGGCTGCAAGCGGGCTGGGTGTCAGCAGCCACGGTGGTGCCGGCGCCGCAGCTGCTGCTAGCCACCGAGCGCCGGCGCGCCGGCATGGTGGTCAAGGCGTCGATCGTGGTGGCCAGCCAAGCGGTGGCCGCTAGCGGCCTGCAGGCTGCGGGGCTGCCCACCGTGTTCACCAGTTCCACCGGTGACCCCCACAACTGCCACCTGCTGTGTGAAGCGCTGGCGCAGCCCGAGCGGCTGGTGTCACCCACACGCTTCACGAATTCGGTGCACAACGCGGCGGCCGGCTATTGGCACATCGCGCTGCAGTCGCGTGCGCCGTCCACCAGCCTGGCCGCCTTTGACGCCAGTTTCAGCGCCGGCTTGCTGGAAGCGGCCGTGCAGTGCCTGGCGGCGCAAACGCCGGTGCTGCTGGTGGCCTGCGACGTGCCTTACCCCGAACCGTTGCATACGCTGCGGCCGCTGGCCGATGTGTTTGCCGTGGCGCTGGTGCTGGCGCCACCGGGCCACCCGGGCGACGGTCGAGCGCTGGAGCTGCATGTGTCGGGCCCGGGGCCTGTCGGCAGCAAGGACTTGACCCTGTGCACCGACCCCGGTCTGGAAGCCCTGCGCGCCGGTGTACCCGCTGCGCGTGCACTGCCGCTGCTGCAGGCCCTGGCGCGGCACGAAGCGGCCTCGGTGGTGCTGGAAGACCTGCCTGGCCGGCGCTGTGCGCTGCAGTTGGCGGCGCGCTGAAGTGAACATGCTGGAACCGTCAACGTCCCCCGCCACGCTGGACCACGCCGGCATCGCCGCGCGCATTCCGCACCAGGGCCGCATGAGTCTTCTGCAGGCGCTGCAAGCCTGGTCGCCTGAACACATCGTCTGCACCGTCAGCAGCCACCTCGACGCCCACAACCCACTGCGGGCGGGTGGTGTGTTGTGGTCGGCCTGTGCCATCGAATACGCGTCGCAGGCAATGGCCTTGCATGGCGTGCTGAGTGCCCCAGCAGACGCCGCGCCCCGTGCCGGTTTTCTGGCCAGCGTGCGTGGCGTGCAGCTGCTGGTGCCACGGCTGGACACCGTGCCTGGCGCGCTGCTGGTGGCCGCTTACCGGCTGGCCGGCGACACGCGCCAGGCCAGTTACCGCTTCGAGCTGCACAGCGCTGCGGGCGACTTGCTGGTGGCCGGCCGGGCTTCGGTGATTCTGGACGCAGTGTCTTGACCACCACACTTGACCACCACACTTGACCACCGCACTTGACCACCGCACTCGACCACCGCACTCGACCACGATACCGAGCCTGCCCTTGACCCCTTCCGAAACATTGCAACCACCGATGAACCACAGCCTGCAGGGCAAAAGAGCACTCGTCACCGGCGCCAGTGGCGCGCTGGGTGC
>JANNMQ010000764.1:0-7956 GCA_031398045.1 Rubrivivax sp. | reverse complement strand
CTCGATGCTGCTGTGGCTGTTGATGCAGTGCGGCTGGACCTTGGCCGTGGCCGCTTTCAGCCAGCGCCTGCCGCTGCCGGTGCTGGCGCGCATCTTGTCGGTGATGGGCATCCTGACGGTCGGCTTCTTGCTGTTCACACTGGTCACCTCCAACCCGTTTGACCGCCTGACGCCGATCCCGGCTGATGGCCGTGACCTGAACCCTTTGCTGCAAGACCCGGGCATGATCTTCCACCCGCCCATGCTGTACATGGGCTACGTGGGCTTTTCAGTGGCTTTTGCTTTTGCGGTGGCGGCGCTGATTGGCGGCAACCTCGACGCCACCTGGGCACGCTGGACGCGGCCCTGGACCACTGCAGCCTGGATCTTTCTGACCCTGGGCATCGCCCTGGGCAGCTGGTGGGCCTACTACGAGCTGGGCTGGGGCGGCTGGTGGTTCTGGGACCCGGTGGAAAACGCGTCCTTCATGCCCTGGCTGGTGGGCACGGCGCTGATCCATTCGCTGGCTGTGACTGAAAAGCGCGGCGCCTTCAAGTCGTGGACCGTACTGCTGGCCATCATGGCGTTTTCACTGTCGCTGATGGGCACCTTTCTGGTTCGTTCGGGTGTGCTGACCTCGGTGCACGCTTTTGCCACCGACCCTAGACGCGGCCTGTTCATCCTGGCTTTTTTGGCCATCGTCATTGGCGCTTCATTGGCGCTGTACGCCTGGCGCGCGCCCAAGGTGGGCTTGGGGGCGCGGTTTGAACTCATCTCGCGCGAAACTTTCTTGCTCGCCAACAACATGCTGCTGCTGGTGGCCACCGCCGCCGTCATGCTGGGCACGCTGTACCCGCTGATCCTGGACGCGCTGGGGCTGGGCAAGATTTCGGTTGGCGTGCCCTACTTCGAGGCCGTTTTTGTGCCGATGATGGTGCCTTTGATTGTGCTGATGGCCGTGGGGCCGCTGGCGCGCTGGAAACAGACACAGCTGCCCGACCTGGCGCGCCGCCTGCGCTGGGCCGCCGGCGCTGCGGTGGTGGCCACGCTGCTGACCGAATGGATGCAGGGTGACATCAGCTGGATGGCCAGTCTGGGTTTGATGATGGCCTACTGGATCGTGGCCTCGGCCGCCACCGACCTGTGGGAACACCTGCGCCCGTCTGGCGGGCTGAAGTTGCCGCTGGTGCACCGCGCGCGCCAGCTGCCCCGCGCCTATCTGGGCATGACGCTGGCGCACCTGGGTGTGGCGGTGTTCATCTTCGGCGTCACCATGGTGAAGAGTTTTGAGGTTGAACGTGACGTGAAGATGGATGTGGGCGACACCACCGAGGCGGGTGGTTTCACGTTCACCTTCCAGGGCGTGCGCCAGGTGGAAGGCCCCAACTACGACGCTGCACAGGGCCTGGTGGTGGTCAGCCGCAACGGGCGCGAGATTGCACAGTTGAAACCCGAAAAGCGCCTGTACCGGGTGCAGCAGAACCCGATGACCGAAGCCGACATCCGCACCACCTTGGCTGGCGACCAGTACGTGTCGCTGGGCCAATCAGCGGGTGGTTCTGCCTGGGTGGTGCGCGTTTACCACAAGCCCTTTGTGGGCTGGATCTGGGGCGGCTGTGTACTGATGTCGCTGGGCGGTTTGCTGGCCGCCAGCGACCGCCGCTACCGGTTGGCACGGCAAACGCAGCGCCTGTCGGCACAAGGCGCCACGGTGCCAGTTTCTGCAGCATGACACCTGCCCTGTAAGGCCTGCTGCATGAAACACTGGAAGTTCCTGGCGCCGCTGGTGCTGTTTGTGGTGCTGCTGGGCTTTTTGGGCGTGGGTTTGCAGCTCAAGCCCCGCGAGGTGCCATCACCGCTGATCGACAAACCAGCGCCGGCTTTTGAGCTGCCGCGGCTGGAAGACCCCGCAAAAACGTTGTCCAAGCAAGACATGGCGGGCAAGGTGTGGGTGCTCAACGTCTGGGCCTCGTGGTGCACGCCCTGCCTGGATGAACACCCGCTGCTGGTGGATTTTTCGCGCCGCAACTCCACCCCGCTGCTGGGCCTGAACTACAAAGACGCGCGCAAAGACGCGCAGACCTGGCTGGCCCGCCATGGCAACCCGTACGCGGCGGTGGTGCAAGACAACAAGGGCCAGGTGGGCATCGACTACGGTGTCTACGGTGTGCCAGAAACCTTTGTCATCGACAAACAAGGTGTGATTCGCTTCAAGCACATCGGCCCGCTAACGCCCGATGTACTGCGCGATCGCATCGAGCCTTTGCTGAAAAAACTCAATGCCTGAAGCCCACACGTACTACCGTTTTGTCGCGCGGCGCGCACAACAGCCACGGCGCGGGCATGGCCTGCTTCGCTGGCTGACCCGGGGTTTCGTTCGCGGCGTCGTCGCCACGGTGCTGCTGGGCGCCGCGATGGCAACCCACGCCAAAGAAGCACCGGCCGCTGCCGAAGACCCCGCGCTGGAAAAGCGCACGATGGCGGTGTCGGCCGAACTGCGTTGCCTGGTGTGTCAGAACCAGACCATTGCCGACTCCAATGCCGGCCTGGCGGTGGACCTGCGCAACCAGGTGCGCGAGATGCTGCGTGAGGGCAAAACCGAACAGGAGATCACCGCCTACATGACGCAGCGCTATGGCGACTTTGTGCTCTACCGGCCACCGGTCAACAGCAACACCGCGCTGCTGTGGTTTGGGCCGCCTGCCCTGCTGGTGCTGGGGGCGCTGGGTCTGTGGCTGGTGTTGCGCCGGCGCAGCCAGCTGGCCGCAGATCAGTTTGAACCTGATGAGGCCGACCAGGCTGATTCCGGAACCGCAGGAGCCAACGCTGCGGGGCTGGCAGGCCCCAACCAGCAGGCGCCATCACCATGACCGATCGTGTATCCGCTCTGCGGCTGCAGTTGCAGCAGCTGGATGAGCAGTTGGCCCGCGGCGGCATTGAAGCCGCAGCCCATGCACAGAAAAAGCAGCAGCTGGAACGCCAGGTGCTGGATGCGGTGATGGCGGCGCCCGCTGAGCTTGGCCAGACGGCCCGCGCGCCCCGGCCGTCAACCGCACTGGTGGCCTGGCTGAGCATTGCCGTGCTGGTTGTGGCTGCCGGCGGCTACGCCATCACGGGGTCGCCTACGGTGGCCAGCGCCGGCGCGCCGGGGGCTGTCGTCGCCCAGCCGGCCACTGCAGACCCCGCAGCCAACGCGGCGCAGTTTTCAGCCGTGGTGGAACAGTTGGCGCAGAAGCTGAAAGATCAACCCAACAATGCCGAAGGCTGGGCCATGCTGGCGCGTTCTTACGCGCGGCTGTCGCGGCCTGTTGAAGCCTTGCAGGCCTACGCCCAAGCAGTGGCGCTGCAAGGCGACGACCCCAGTCTGCTGGCCGACTATGCTGACCTGATGGCTTTTCAGAACGACCGCAAGTTGGCCGGCGAACCGACCCAGCTGATTGAACGTGCGCTGAAGCTGGACCCCCAGCATCCCAAAGCCTTGGCTTTGGCCGGCTCTGCGGCCTTTGACCGCAAAGACTTTGCCGGTGCGGTGCGCCACTGGGAACTGCTGGCACGGGCGTCTCCCCCGGGCAGTGAATTTTTGACCGAGCTGCAAAACGGCATTGACGAAGCACGCAAACTGGGCGGCCTGCCACCGTCGGCACCAGCCGTTGCGGCCAACCCTGCACCGGCGCAACCGTCATTGCAAACACCGGCGCAAACACCCTTGCAAACACCGGCGACCACGGCCGGAGTCGCCAGTGCACAGCCGCCCGCCGCAGGCGCTGCACGCATCACCGGCACGGTGTCGCTGGCGCCCGCGCTGGCCGCCCAGGTGGCACCCGAAGACACGGTGTTTGTACTGGCCCGCCCGGCTGAAGGGTCGCGCATGCCACTGGCCGTGGCGCGCTACCGCGTGAAGGACCTGCCGGCACCATTCACATTGGACGACAGCATGGCCATGGCCCCCACGGCGCGGCTGTCCTTGTTTGACCGGGTGGTGGTGGTGGCGCGCGTCAGCAAAAGCGGTCAGGCCATGCCCGCCCCCGGCGACATCAGCGGTCAATCAGCGCCCGTGGCCAACAATGCCACCGGTTTGAGAGTGGAACTGGCCGACGTCGTGAAACCCTGAGCAGCTGTGGAGTGTTGCGGGGTGTGTGGGGTAGTGGCACTGCGTGCCCGCCTGCTGTTGCCCTGGCAGGCGCGCTCTGCCACTGAAGGTGCAGGCCGCTTCTTTTTGAGGTTAACGTCTGGCGTTGTCGGCAATGCCGCGTGCGATGCGCGGCAGCAGCTGCGCTGGCAAGTCATGCCCCATGCCTGGTATGAAATCGGATTTTGCGCCGGCTATCAGCCGCGCCAGTTCGTGGCCTGCCGCCACCGGCACCAGAGGGTCGGCCTCACCGTGCACCACGAGGGTGGGCACCCGCAGGATCTGCACCAGCACCGAACGGTCACCATCGGCCAACACCGCCGCCAACTGGCGCGCAGTGCCTGCAGGGCGCCACGCCCGAGCCACGCTGTCTTGCAGACGCTGGTGCAGCCGCGCTGGGTCGGGTGGGTAAGCCGGGCTGCCGATGATCGAAAACACGCGCTTCAGGTGCGCCACCACGGCCTCGGGGCTTTTGCCCGATGGGCGCGACATCAGCGCACCGCGCACCCGCAGGCTGGGCTGCGGCAGGCGTCGGGCGCCGGTGGTGGTCATGATCAGCGTCAGGCTTTTCACCCGAGTGGGGTGGCGCACCGCCAAATGCTGGGCAATCATGCCGCCCATCGAAGCACCACACACATGCGCTTGGCGGATGCCCAGCGCGTCCAGCACCGCCAGGCTGTCCGCCGCCATGTCCTGCAAACTGTAGGCCGAAGCCACCGGCAAACGCAGGCTGTAGCGCAGCCCGGCCAGCGCCAGGTTGGGTGTGCCCAGCGCATCAAATCCCTGGCTCAGCCCCGCGTCGCGGTTGTCGATGCGGATGACCCGAAAGCCGCTGGTCACCAGGTTCTGCACCAGTTCATCGGGCCAGCCGGTGAGCTGCATGCCCAAACCCATGATAAGCAGCAAAGGCTCACCGTCGGGTGCCCCGCGGTCATCGACCTCGATGCCCAAGCCGTTGGCCACCACCCTCATGCGGGACCCGTGAAGCTGCCGCGCTGCATTAAAACGGCGCCACTTGCAGCGGCGACTGATGGGTGTTCTTGAAAAACCATTTGCGTGCGCCCTTGATGTCAAACGGTTTCCAGTGCTGCGGGTCTTGGCGCAGGCGGTCGGCCAACGCAAACAGCGCCAGCGGGTTCATGCCCATGCCAATGTGGCTGGCATGCACTTCGATGTTTTCAGTGTGGTCAGCCGGTTCGTTGAGGCTGCAGCGCCAGGCCACGACGCCGTCGGTTTTGCTGTAAATGCTGGTGGTGGGGCATGCGGGCGGCATGCGCACCTGCTCGGCCAGTTCGTGGTCGTGCACCGATTGGCCGCTGACAAACTCATAGAAGCGCCAGGCATTGGTGGCGCGGGGGTGGCCGGCAAAAGGAGTGCCCAGCGTGACGACGCAGCGTGCATGTTGCGGCAGTTCTTTGGCAATTTCCCGTGCATAGATGCCACCCAGGCTCCAGCCCACCAGGCTGACTTTTTCGCCGTGGCGCTGCGCTATCTGCTCCACATGGTCGCGTGCGTGTTTCAGCACACCGTGTTTGGGGCCGAAGTTGAAACCCTGTTTCCACGGATAGGGTGTGTAGCCGCGGTCGCGCAGAAAGTTGCGCAGCGGCAGTGTCGACACATCACTGGCGCCCAAGCCTGGAAACACCACCACGGGGTGGCCGTCGCCCACGGGTAAACGGGTCAGCCAGGGGCTGGCGGCCAGCATCGCCATGTATTCCCAGGGCGCCCGCGCCTCCAGCATCATCAGCAAGGCGCTGGGTGCCTGCACCAAGTCTTCGGGCTGGAAAGGGGCAAAGGGGTTGGGTTCGGGGCGGGGCTTTGTAAAAACGCTGGGCAGGTGCCGGCGCCATCGGGTCTTGGCAGTCATGCCACGATGTTAGCCAGCGCTGCGCTTGGCTTTTGAGGCGTTCGCCCTAGGCTTGTTTGTCGCCTTGGCGACAGCCGGACTTGCTGTGGGCTTGGTGCGTGCGCGCGTTGTTGACCTGACAACCTGGCGTGCAACGAGACCTGCAGCACCAGACACGACACCTTTGACGGCGTTGGACATCGCGCCCTGCACCGCTCCGCCCAGCTCCGTGGCGGCACGCCGCAGCTTGCCCGGCGGCAAGGCTTCGTCGCTGTCGGTTCCACCGGGCAGCGGCAACGCCAGCAGGTCGTCGTAGGCGATGCGCACCGCATCGGCCAGTTCCTGCACATCGGGCATCGCGGCGGCGTCAGCCATCAAACCAAAGTCCAGGTGCTGGTCGTAACTCTGCACCGTGATGTTCAGCGCCAGGCCGTGCACCACGATGCTGGTGGGGTGGTTGCACAGCATGCGTGCACCGGCCATGTACAGCGGCACCGGCGGGCCGGGTACGTTGGAGATCACCACATTGGCCACCTGCGGTATGCGTTCTGCAACCCGGGCCTTGCCGTACAGCGCCGTGGCGGCTTCCATCAACCAGGGCACACCCAACGACGGAAAGTCAGTGGGCAGGATGCTCTTGATGCTGCCCATGCTGGACTTCATGGCCGCCGTGGCCGCCATCACATGGGCCAGGCGCTTGCGCGAGTCAGACACCTGCGTGCCCAGGCTCACCAGGCTCATCGAAGCTTGGTTGTCTGACGAGGTGTCGCCCTTGGCGCGCAAGGAAATCGGCACCGCCGCCACCAGGCTTTTGCGCGGCAGTTGTTTGCGTTTGGCCAGGAAGCGGCGCAAGGCGCTGCTGCACAGCATCAGAATCAGGTCGTTCAGCGTGGCGCCGTGGGCACGGGCCAGGTGTTTGAGTTCGGGCAAGGGCAAAGAAACGGTGGCGTAGGCGCGTGCATCGGTCACCGAAGCGTTCAGCACCGTGCGTGGCGCCAGGGTCAGGTTGCTGGCACCCTGCTTCTTGCCGCCCAGCAGCGCAGAACTGCCAACGGCCAAAGATGCCGCATCTTTCAGCGTGCCCACGGTGGACGGCAGATTGCGCACGATGTCGGCCACCTTCTGCGCTTGTGCGCCAATCACGCCACGCAGCATTTCGCTCATCCCCAGCTTGAAGGTCTTGGTGCGCGTGCTGGGACGCAACTCGATGCTGCGCGGCACGGGCGTCAGGTCCATGATCGCGTTGGCCAGCGCCACGGCAGCCTGCCCGTCCACTGCCGCATGGTGCAGCTGCGAATAGAGGCCGACACGCCGGTTGCCGTTGGCTGAAGGCGCCAGGCCCTCAAACACGTGGAACTTCCACAGCGGCTTTTTGCGGTCCAACAGCACGGGGTGCAGCCTGGATACCTCGGCGCGCAGTGCGGCCATGCCGTCACCCAGCTTGGCCGAAGGGGGCAGCTTGATTTCAACAATGTGCTGCTTCAGGTCGGGCTCAGCGTCCACCCAAGCCGGGTTGGCCATGTTCAGCGGCATCCACCACAAGCGGCGGCGCAACACCGGCGCCGCCGGCAAGCGTTCTTGCATGTGCTGGCGCAGCGCTGTCACGAATTTTCCTTTGCTGCCTGCGGGCAGCTCAAACACATGCAACGCACCCACGTGCATGGGCATCTGCGGTGTTTCAAGATACAAAAAAGTGGCGTCCAGACCCGACAGCTGTTTCACGCGATGTGCTCCTGGTCGCTACCCCGTAGCGCCCTCGCCCGATGCTAGGTGCTGCGTTGGCTTGCCCTACCCGGGCTGACCCTAGGAGCCTGGGCAAGCCTGGGCGCATGGCTGGCAAGCCCACCAAGGGGGCAGCGGTTCAGCCGAATTGCGAAATCGATTCAAAGCCCACGCGCCAGGCCAACAGGTCGTCCAACGTCACCCGGCCTTCATTCCCCCGCAGCGCGGGCTGCCAACCTTGCCGGGTGTGCAGGCCAGGGCCGATGGCAATGGCATCTTC
>JANNMQ010000757.1:0-1680 GCA_031398045.1 Rubrivivax sp. | reverse complement strand
GGTTCAAACGAAGGTGGCGTCGACCAGGTCGCGCATCGCGCCGACCAGCGATTCGTCGTCGGACAAGGGTGAAACGATGGCGCTGTAACAAGCCTGGCGCGGGCTGATGCCACTGGCCATCAGGCCCGCGGCGGCGATCAGCAGCCGTGTGCTCGGCACTTCTGCCAGACCCCGGTCGCGCAGACCACGCAGCCGGCGACCCAAGATGACCAGGGCCACCGCGGTCGCGTGGTCGGCGGCTGCTTCGGCTTCGATGATCGCGGCTTCCTGCGGCGCTGGCGGAAAGTCGAAATCCAGCGCCACAAACCGCTGGCGCGTGCTGGGCTTCAGGTCTTTCAACATGCGCTGGTAACCCGGGTTGTACGACACGATGAGCTGGAAGCCGGGTGCAGCGGGGACCGTCTCGCCGGTCTTGTCGATCGGTAGGAAGCGCCGGTGGTCGGTCAGCGAGTGCAGCACCACCATCGTGTCCTGGCGCGCCTCGACCACCTCGTCCAGGTAGCACAGGGCGCCTTCGCGCACGGCGCGCGTGAGCGGCCCGTCCTGCCAGGCCGTGCCGTCATGGCGGATAAGAAAGCGCCCGATCAGGTCGCTGGCCGTCAGGTCGTCATGGCAGGAGATCGTCACCAGCGGGCGCTTCAGACGCCAGGCCATGTGTTCGACAAATCGCGTCTTGCCGCAGCCGGTGGGCCCCTTCAGCATCACCGACAGGCCGCGGCTGTGGCATTGCTGAAAGATGGCGATTTCGTCGCCGGCCGGCAGGTAGTACGGCTCGCGCTCCGGTGGCACCCAGGCGGTCACGCAGACACGGCTGGCACGACCGGCGCCAGGCCCGGCCGCAGGGCCGGCTTCTGTCCGTCGTCGACCTCGAAGCGAGGCGCGTAGCGGAAGAAGTCGTAGATGAACAGACCGACGCCGATGGCGAAGATCGAGCCGGTGACGACCAGCATCACGAAGTGCACCTGGATCTTCAACTGGGCGTCCAGGTAGCCCATGCCCAGGATACGTTCCAGATACACCTGCCCGATGCCGGCCGTGGCGAACGACAAGGTCATGCCGAACATGCCGCCAATCTGCAGCCAGAACGACCAGTAGCCGATGCTGCTGCCCTGCTCTGACCGCCCGGGCGTCATCGACGGCAGCGCGAAACTGATCATCGCCAGCGTGATCATCGCGTAAGCACCGTAAAACGCGGCGTGGCCGTGCATCGCGGTGATCAGCGTGCCATGGGTCCACTTGTTGACGTCGGGGAAAGTGTGGGCCAGCCCCAGCAGCCCGGCGCCGAACAGCGTGAACACGGCGCTGCCCAGCGTCCAGTGCAGTGCCAGTGTGTTGGGGTGCGACATGCCCGAGCGGCGCATGGCCGAGTACGCGTACATCGCCATACCCACCAGCGCGGCTGGCTCCAGTGCACTGAAGATGCCGCCGATGGGTAGCCAGTACGACGGCACGCCAACCCAGTAGTAATGGTGCGCCGTGCCCAGGATGCCGGCGATGAAAACTAGGCCGACGATGACGTACAGCCACTTCTCCATCACCTCGCGGTCGGCGCCCGACAGGCGGATCAGCAAGTAGGCCAGGAAGCCGCCCTGGATCATTTCCCACACACCTTCGACCCACAGGTGGATGGTCCACCAGCGGTAGAAAATGGCCACGGTGTAGTTCTCGAATTCCAGCAGT
>JANNMQ010000819.1:0-4949 GCA_031398045.1 Rubrivivax sp. | reverse complement strand
TGGCGGCATTTTTTGGGCAGATACTTTAAATGTCAACTAATTTGCGGAGAGCCGTTATCATCTTTTTCATGGACCCGTCTACAGACCCGGCGAGCAGGGCCGCACAGCGCGGGCCTGCAGGCCCCACCACGGTAGTGGACGGCACCGCAGACAGCCGCGCCATGGGCCGCACCCTGGGCCGCATTTGGGACATCTCGCCGCCCCTGCAGGTGGGCTCCCCGGTGTTTCCTGGCGACGCGCCCTTCAGCACCGAGTGGGTGGCGCGCATAGGGCCGGGTTGCCCTGTCAACGTCAGCACCTTGCATTTGAGCCCGCACACGGGCGCCCATGCCGACGCACCGCTGCACTACGACAACGCGGGTGCCAGTGCCGGTGAACTGGACTTGATGCCCTACCTGGGCCCGTGCCGCGTCATCCACGCGGTGGGTTGTGGGCCGCTGGTGCAGTGGCTGCATCTGGCGCATGCACTGCAGGGGCTGCCGCCGCGGGTGCTGGTGCGCACCTATGCCCGCGCGCCTGTGGACCGCTGGGACCCGGACCTGCCAGCTTTTGCAGCCGACACCATCGAACGCCTGGCCGACCTGGGTGTGCTGCTGGTGGGCATTGACAGCGCCAGTGTCGACCCCGCCAGCAGCAAAACGCTGGACAGCCATCAGGTGCTGCGCCGCCGCGGCCTGCGGGTGCTGGAAAACCGGGTGCTGGACGCAGTGCCCGAAGGTGACTACGAACTCATCGCGCTGCCGTTGAAGCTGATGGGCGTGTGTGCCTCGCCGGTGCGGGCGGTGCTGCGTGTGTTGCCGACGGCCATCACCTGACCTTTTCAGCCACCACCCCGACCGCCCATGATCACGCGTGAACAAGCCCAGGCGCTGGACGCCACCGACCCGCTGCGTGGTCTGCGCCAGCAGTTCCACATCCCCCCCGGCGTGTTGTACCTGGATGGCAACTCGCTGGGCGTGCTGCCGGTGGCCACGGCGGCGCGTGTGCAGCAGGTGGTGCAGGAAGAATGGGGCGTGGGCTTGATACGCAGTTGGAACAGCGCTGGCTGGATCAGCCTGCCGCAGCGTGTGGGCAACAAGATTGCGCGGCTGGTGGGCGCCGGGGCCGACGAACTGGTGGTGGCCGATTCCACCAGCGTGAACCTGTACAAGGTGCTGAGCGCGGCTGCCAGCATCGTGGCGGCTGACCCCACCCAAACGCAGCGGCGTGTCATCCTCAGCGAACGTAGCAACTTTCCCACCGACCTCTACATTGCGCAGGCGCTGGCCGCCGAACGCGGGTTTCAGCTGCAGCTGGCCGAAGCCGAAGAATTGCCGGGGCTGTTGGCCGGGCCCTTGAAGGACCGCTGCGCGCTGCTGATGCTGACCCATGTGAACTACCGCACCGGCCGCATGCACAACATGGCGGCGCTGTCGCACACGGCCCATCAGGCGGGTGCGCTGGTGGTGTGGGACCTGGCGCACAGCGCAGGTGCCGTGCCTGTGGACTTGCACCAAGACGGCGCTGACTTCGCGGTGGGTTGCGGCTACAAGTACCTCAACGGTGGCCCCGGCGCGCCAGCTTTTGTATGGGTGCACCCGCGCCTTGCCAGCCGTTTCTGGCAGCCGCTGGCGGGTTGGATGGGCCATGCGGCGCCGTTTGAGTTCACGCCTGACTACCGCCCGGCTGCGGGCATAACCCGTTATCTGTGCGGCACACCGCCGCTGTTGTCGCTGGCGGCGCTGGAGTGTGGTGTCGACACCGTGCTGGCAGCCGTTCCCCTGGGCGGCATGGCAGCGCTGCGCAGCAAGTCGCTGGCCCTGACACGGCTGTTTGCGCAGCAGGTGCAGGCGCAATGCCCGCAGCTGCAATTGGTGTCGCCCGACGACGACGCATTGCGCGGCAGCCAGGTGTGTTTTGCGCATGATGAGATGGCCTACGCGGTGGTGCAGGCCTTGATTGCACGGGGTGTGATTGGCGATTTCCGCGCCCCTGATGTGCTGCGTTTTGGCTTCACGCCGCTGTACCTGGGCTACACCGACACCTGGGATGCCGCTGAGCACCTGCGCCAGGTGCTGGCCAGCGGCGAATGGAAAGACGCACGCTTTGCGCAGCGCAACGCCGTCACGTGAAGGACTTGCCCCCATGACCGGATGCCCGTTCAACGCCGGTGCTGAACTGCCGGCGCAGCCACCCGCAGCCGCCCTGCCTGCGGCCCATGACGACGGCGCCCAACTCGACTTTGGCAGCGACATGAGCTATGGCGATTACCTGCATCTGGACCAGGTATTGCAAGCCCAGCACCCGCTGTCCACCGACCCCAATGAGCTGCTGTTCATCGTGCAGCACCAGACCAGCGAGCTGTGGATGAAGCTGCTGCTGCATGAACTGCACCGCGCGATTCAGTTTGTGGCCACGGACCGCCTGCAGCCGGCGTTCAAGGCGTTGGCCCGCGTGTCGCGCGTGATGGAGCAACTGGTGCACGCCTGGGACGTGCTGGCCACCATGACACCGCCTGAATACAGCGCCATCCGCCCCACGCTGGCGCGCAGCAGTGGCTTTCAAAGTTGGCAGTACCGCTGCATTGAATTTGGCCTGGGCAACAAAAACGCCGCGCTGCTGCAGCCCCATGCCCACCATGCGCAGCGCCTGGCGGTGGTGTGCGCGGCTTTTGAGGCGCCTTCGCTGTATGACGAAACCCTGCGCCTGTTGGCCCGGCGCGGCCTGCCAGTGCCGGCCAGCCACACCCAGCGCGACTGGACGCAGCCCTACCAGGCCAGCGACGACGTTGAAAACGCGTGGCTGGTGGCCTACCGCGACCCTGAAAAACACTGGGACCTGTACCAGCTGGGCGAAGAACTGACCGACTTGGAAGATGCCTTTCGCCTGTGGCGCTTTCGGCATGTCACCACGGTAGAGCGGGTGATCGGTTTCAAACGCGGCACCGGCGGCACCAACGGCGTGGCCTATCTGCGCAGGATGCTGGACGTGGTGCTGTTTCCAGAAATCTGGCGGCTTCGCACGGCTTTGTAAGTGCCAGCCGGCCCCCAGCCCCCAGCGGCTGGGCCCACCAAACCGCGGCCGTTTCAGCCGCTGTGGCGCCGGTCGCTGGTGGCGTCGATGCGCCTCTCAAAGCCGGTGCGCCTGTCGCCCCAGGCATTTTCAAGTTCGATGCGCTTGATTTCTTCCACCGCGCCTTCATCAGCGCCCCCGGCCTTGCGCACCTGCGCGCGTGCAAGGCGTTCCATCAGGCGCAGGTCGCGGTCGGTCAGGTTCATGGCGCTCTGTGCCCATTGGTCGACGATGGCCAGCAAAGATTCATAACGCACAGGCGCCGCCAGCCGCTGCGCACGCAGCGCCGCCAGGGTGCCGCGCAGGCGGGGCTCAACTTCGCGCACCACCCGTTCTACCGCTGCATCACCTTGGCCATCGTCCACCACCAGGTCCACCAGGCGGCGGTAGTGCAGTTCTTCGGCGCTGTACAGGCGGCCGGAAAGAATCATCTCGTTGGCGACCGCAAAACCGCCCTTGCGGATGGTGAAGTCCCAAGCACCCATGCCCGGGAAAAGGTTGAACAGCACTTCCGGAAAGCCGGCCTGGGCACCACGGTCAAAGATCACCTTGTGAAAGGGCAACACCGACTCCAGCCCGCCGCCCAGGGTATCGCCCTGGCACAGCACGGTGGTGTGCACACCCAGCTGCGCAGCGTTTTCCATCCACCACACCAGGTCCACGCAGCGCTTGCCATACAGCTGCAGCGACTCCACATCCCGCGCGCGCACCAGCAGCACGAACAGCGCCAGATCACCGCCAAAGTTGAACACCTTGGGCACGTCGGAACTCAGCACAAAGTGCCGCACCAGGCCCGGGTTGGCGCTGATGTCGTCCAGCAGCCGCTGCAATTCACCCATGGCGGCCAGGCTGTAACACTGGATGGGCCGCACGCAGGTGCGCACGCGCAACAGTCCCCTGTCAGAGCTCCATTCCAGGCGCAGCGTTTTGTAGGGCCTGCCCAGCAACGCGGCCACGCCCGTTGGGGCGTAAGGAGTTGCTGCAGGGGTCGGAGGCAAAACAAGGTCCATCACGTCAGATAGCCTCGATGATGCGCGTGAAGTGGTGAAAGTTGACTCTCACGGCTTGTATCACCGCCGCTCGCGCTACGGGCTCGTGCAACAGATTGAGGACGTCGCGCAGCACGGCCATGTGGTGGCTGTCCAGCGTGGCGTGCGACCTGATGAAGGTCACGCCGGCGTCACCGTCCAGCAGCAGGCCCTCGGTGATGGCTGAAGCAAAGGGCCCGCCGTACACGGAAGCAATGACCTCCAGCGCGTACAGCATGCCCAGGGCGGCGGCGGGGTGGCGCTGTTCAACGGCCCAGTGGTTGTAGCCCACCAATGCCAGTGTGTGCGCGCCGGGCTCATGGACGCGGGCCTGCTGCGGCGCAACGCCCAAAGCCTGCAGGTCATTCAACACCCAGGTTTCATGGCCTTTTTCTTCAAACATGTGTTCGTACAGAAAGTGGCGCACGGCCTGCAGCGACTCGTCTTGTGGAGAACCCATGCGGCTGGCCGCCGCGGCGCTGATCGGGTTGAAGTACCACACCACGTGGTACAGCTCCAGCAAGAAGGCGCGATAGCGTTCAATGGACATGCCTTCGGCAACTGCGGCCATCACCACGGGGTGGGTTTCAAACCCTCGCCGGTCCTCGTCTGTGCTGGTCACCAGGTCGGCAAAAAAACGCGACATCAAAACTCCCGAGAAACACAAGGCTCCCTGTACAAATGGATTGTCTTTGCCCTGGCCTGCAACAAAACCGATTAGAAGTCTAGGCGTGTTCTTTGCACCCCCTGTCAGCCCTTGGGGGGTGACAACTGCAAAGCAGGCTTGTCTTGGGCTGACTTCTACAATCATCCGCTATGGACAGTATCTTGTCGCCCTCGCTGTTGGGGCAGCCTGCGCGCCGACGCATC
>JANNMQ010000705.1:0-3204 GCA_031398045.1 Rubrivivax sp. | reverse complement strand
TCAACGCAACCAGCAGCGGTGTTGATCAACCCCGGGCAATCGGCTACCTTCAGCGTCACGGCAACCGGCACCGGCCTGGTCTACCAGTGGCGTCGCGACGGCGTCAATATCGTTGGCGCTGCGGCAGCCAGCTACACATTGTCAGCGGCTGCACTGGTTGACAGCGGCGCGCAGTTTTCCGTCACGGTTGCCAACCTGGGCGGTAGTGTTACCAGCACTGCAGCGCTGCTGACGGTGACCAACCCTGTTGTTGCGCCCACCATCGTCACCCAGCCGGCCAGCCAAACAGTAACCGAAGGGGCGGTGGCACAGTTCCAGGTGGTGGCTGCGGGCACAGCGCCCTTCACGTACCGTTGGATGAAAAACGGCCAAACCATTGCTGGTGCAACCGCTGCCAGCTACTCGACGCCAGACTCCGAGCTGGCTGATTCAGGCTCCACGTTCACTGTGGAAGTGACCAACAGCCGTGGCTCCGTCAGCAGCAGCAACGCCACGTTGACCGTGCTGGCCGCACCGCCTGCCGTCGTGCTGGGCCCGCAGCCTGCTTCGGTGGTGGCCGGGAACCCCGTCACTTTCAGTGTCTTTGCCAGCGGCTCGGCACCCTTTACTTACCAGTGGCGGCGCGCAGGGGTGGCCATTCAAGGTGCAACGCAGTCGACTTACACCTTCACCACCAGTCTGTCGGATAACGGCGTGCCCTTCAGTGTGGTGGTGGGCAACAGCGCCGGCAGCGTCACCAGCGACCCCGCTGTGCTGAGCGTTTTTGTGCAACCGCAGGTCATCACCATCTTGAGCCAGCCACAGGATGTGACCGTTCGTGATGGCGGACGGCCAACCTTCACCGTGGTGTTGACAGGCACCGGGCCGTTCACGGTGCAGTGGATACGCGATGGAGTCGACATGCCGCTGACCCGGTTGGACAACGTCAGTTCAACCACCTATTCGTTCTCTTTGGTGCGCGCGACCCTGGCCGCTGACAACGGCGCGCTCTTCAGCCTGCGCATCACGAACTCTTTTGGCAGTGTCACCACGCGCCAGGCGCTGTTGACCGTGGTGCCCTGAGCCGCAAGCGGCTGCTGCCACACCTTTGCGGGTAGCCGGCAGCCGTGTGCTGCCTGAAGACTCTGGCACTGTACTCAGTCGGCGGGACTGCCTGCCTTGCGGCCTGCCTTGGTGACGCCGCGGCGCGCCTTGGCATCCAGACGCCTGAATTTTGATGCGCGGGTGGGCTGGGTGGCCTTGCGGGCGCGCACGGGCGCCAATGCGGCATCAAACAGTGCTTGCAGTCGCTGCAAGGCATCGGCCTGGTTGCGCGGC
This sequence comes from Rubrivivax sp., assembly GCA_031398045.1. Classification (GTDB taxonomy): domain Bacteria; phylum Pseudomonadota; class Gammaproteobacteria; order Burkholderiales; family Burkholderiaceae_C; genus Rubrivivax. The sequence continues at coordinate 1,887 of JANNMQ010000705.1, read as the reverse complement.
AGGCTGCGGTGGCCTTGAGCCTTGATGACCACAACACCGTTGTCGTTGATGCGTTGGTCGGGCCAAGCGCGCAACTGTGCTTTCACGTCATCGGGAAGCGAAGACGTTGCGATGTCAAAACGCAGGTGCGCCGCACTGGAAACCTTGTTGACATTCTGACCACCGGCGCCCTGGGCGCGGATGGCGGTGAATTCAACCTCGGTCGGGTCCACCAGCCAGCGACGGCTCATGGCCGTCAAAACCGAGAGCCGAGCCTGTCAGGCCTGATGGGGCTGTTCAGGCTGACGTGCCGCCACCGGCGCCACCACCGCCCTTGAGCTTGCCCACCACCAGCAGCAACACCACGGCACCAACCACCGATGCAATCCAGCCCGCGCCCTGGCCGGCACGGTACCAGCCCAGCGCTTGCCCGATGAAGCCGGCCAGCAACGAGCCTGCGATGCCCAGCGCGCCCGTCATGATCCAGCCCATTTTTTGATCACCCGGCAAGACAAACCGAGCCAGGGCGCCCACAACAAGGCCGACGATGATGGTTCCGATGATGCCCATGAGCTGGCTTCCTTTCGTGTGGAGTTTGTATGACAGTGGGAGGCCCAGTAACAACTGGGCTTCAGTCGAGCACGCTGAATGGCACTCTGGCTGCCACAGCACACATCAATTCATAACTGATGGTACCTGCGGCCTGCGCCACTTCATCTATCGGAAGCACGGATGCAAGGGGACCACAGCCCCACAGCGTGACCTCGGCGCCGGGGCCCGCGCTGGGTACAGGCTCCAGATTCACCGCCAGCATGTCCATCGACACCCGCCCCACGGTGGTGGTGCGCACCCCATCCACCAGTATCGGAGTGCCCGTGGCGCACTGGCGCGGATAACCGTCCGCATAGCCGCATGCAACGATGCCGATGCGCTGAGGGTGGGTTGCGGTGTAGCTGCTGCCATAACCCACCGTGTCACCAGGCTGCAGCGTTTGCGTGGCGATCAAACGCGAGCGCAGGCTCATTGCTGGCTGCAGTCCCCAGGCAGCGCTGCTGTGTTGTGGATGGTCCGGTGCACTCCCGTAGCTCAAGATGCCTGCGCGCACCCAGTCGTTGCGCAGTGCGGGCCCTCTGTGGCGCAAGATGGCTGCGCTGTTCGACAAACTGCGTTCGCCCGACAAGTCTTGCGTCACCTGGTCAAAAACAGCGGCCTGGTGCAAAACGCCGCGCGGGCCATCGGCGTCAGAAAAGTGCGTCATCAGTGAAATTTCGTCCACCTGCGGCAGCGCCGACAGACGCGTCCACGCGCTGCGGTAAGCCCCGGGCTTGAAACCGAGGCGGTTCATGCCGCTGTTCATCTTCAAGAAAACGCGGTGGCCCTGCTGGCCTTTCAGGGCGGTTTTGTGCGCCGCCAGCCAGTTGATTTGTTCTTCGCAATGCACCACATGCCACAAGTTCAGGCGCGAACACGACTCCAGGTCGCGTGCTTCGAAGATGCCTTCCAGCAGCAGCACGGGGCCGCGCCAGCCCAAAGCACGCACACGCTCAGCCTCCTGCAGGTCCAGCAGTGCAAAACCATCAGCGCTGCGCAGGCCTTCGAATGCACGCTCGATGCCGTGGCCGTAAGCGTTGGCCTTCACCACAGCCCAGACGCGGGCGTCGGGTTGTGCGCTGCGTGCCACCGCCAGGTTGTGCGCCAATGCGCTGGTGTGGATCAGGGCCTGGATGGGGCGGGGCATAAGATCCTTGGGCGCGGGGCCGGCGTGTGGCCGAGGGCGCAGGGTTGGCGGGGCCGGGGACTGGGGCCGGTGCTGCGGGATGTGGGGACGACCTGTGCGTCATGCACCACGCTGAAAGCCCATCTGATTCTGCCAGCGCAAGGATGCTGCGCCACCCCGTGCTATAACCC
>JANNMQ010000638.1:0-2438 GCA_031398045.1 Rubrivivax sp. | reverse complement strand
GCCAATCCATCGACCATTGGGTGTGGGGATGCTCGGCGCCCAGCTTCGCTTCCAACCCCTGCGCTGCAAGGCTGATCAGCCCGATCGCGTTGTCGCTCTGCCCCAGATTCCAGTAGGTGAAGCCCAGGTTGACCATCGATTTCAGCGTGTCGATGTGCTCATCGCCCAGCACCCGGCAGTGAACCGCCAGCACCTGTTCCTGCAAGCCGCGCGCGCCCGCCAGGTCGCCCTGCGCCCACAGCGTGCCGGCCAGGTTGCCCATCGAGGTCAGCGTGCCGGGGTGCTCATCGCCCTGCACCCGGCGGCGAACGGCCAGTACCTGTTCCCCCAAGTTGCGCGCGCCCGCCATGTCGCCCTGCGCCCACAGTGTGTTGGCCAGATTGTTCATCGAGTCCAGCGTGTAGGGCTGCTCATCGCCCAGCACCCGGCGGCGAACGGCCAGCACCTGTTCAAACCGGCCACGCGCTTCTGGCAGCAGCGCCAGGCCAAACTGCAAAAAACCGGCTGCGCGTTCCAGCAAGTAGGTGGCCTGTTGCACGAGCGCCGGTTCATCCACATCCGAACCCGGCTCGTTCAGCCACACCGCATGCGGCACTAGCGCGGCCAAGTGCGGCCAATGGTCGGGGTGTAGGGCGTCGGCGGGGCAGACTTCGACCAACAAGCCCAGCAGCGCAGTGCCGTCTTCCGGCACCACCGCCAGTTGGTGCCGCACCACCTGCTGCGTCAGCCGGTGCAGCGTCAACGCCAACTCGGCGGGTGTGCCCTCGGGCGCCTGGCCGCCGGCCAGCCAGGCCCGGTCCAGCGACGGGATCGGATCGCGCTGCGCCAGTGCATAACGCTTCAGCTCGCCCGCCACGTCGTTCCAGGCCAGGGGCTGCCGGGCGGCAACAGCCAGCTCGGTGGGCAGGTGCTCCGCGTGCTCGGTGAAAAACCGCTCGGGCAGCGGTTCTGGCGCGGCAAAGGCGCACAGGCGCAGCAGCTGTTGAGCGGCGGGGCTCAGGTGCTTGAAGGCCAGCGACAGCGTGGCGCCCACCGCCTGTTCATAGCCGGTGCTGGCGCCGGGCCGGTTCAGCAATTCGGCGGCAGCCGTTTGCCACAGGCCCCGATACTGCGCCACGGTGCCGCCTGTGGCTTCGATGTAGCTGGCGGCCTGTTCCATCGCCAGCGGCAGGCCGCCCAGGGCCTGCGCCAGTGCTTCGGCGTCATGCTGCGGTGCGTTACTGCCACCCAAACGCTGCCGCAAAAACGCGGCGCCCTGCGCCGGCGTCCAGGTGCTCAGTTCCACCGCACGCGCCAGGCCGCCCCAGTCGGGCCGGCGCGACGTGATGATGGCGTGGTGCGGCCCCGGCCCGGGCAGGTGCTGGCGCAGCCCGTGCGGGCTGTCGGCGTTGTCAAACACCAGCAGCCAGGGCGCACTCTGGTTGCCCAGCCAGGCTTTCAGCGCCTGGCTGGGCGCCACACCTTCAGGCACCGCCACGCCGGCGGCAGCGCAGGCGGCCAGCGCGTCTTGCTGCAGCAGGGTGTCGTTGGCGGAAGAGGCGGCGCCCGGGGCCTGCTGCCCGGCGGCCATCTCTGCGCGCAGCCACCAGATGCCGGCATAAGCACTGCGGTAGCTGTGGCAATAGGCCAGCGCCAACTGCGTCTTGCCAATGCCGCCCATGCCGTGCAGCGCAGCCGCCGTGGCGCCGCCGGCGCCCACGAAGGCTGCCGGTATACCGGCCGCGCCTGGGCTGCCCTGCAGCTGTTGGCGCAACGTGCCCAGCAGATCGTTCGGGTCTTGAAAGTGCGGGCTCAGCGCATGTTCGATCACACGCCAGGGCCGACTCTGGCCTGATCGGTCGCGGTAACGTTCACGCGGCGCGTGCTGCACAGCGGCGATCAGGCGGCGCAAGCGGTGCAGCTGGTGTTCCCAGTCGTCTTGTTTACCGCCGGCAAAGGCGTGTGCGTCCAGGCTGCATAGGACGCCCAAGGTGTCGCACAGCGGCGCCGCGAAGCCGTTGACCGACGGCATGGGCGCGCCACCCAACAGCACCGGAATCACGCACACCGACTGCCCGGCTTGCAGCCGACCCAGCGCGTGCTCCACCTCATGGCGTACGAAGTCCACTTCGGGCAAGGCGGCGCGGCGGTTGATTTCATCCAGCCAGCCCGGCCCGATCAACACCAGCACCACGCTGGCGTCGCCCAGGGCCTGCCCCAGGCGCTGCGGAAAGTGCTGGCCGCTGTCAATATGCTGCCCGTCGAAGAACAGTTCGGATGCGTCGTCGAACCAGCACGACAGCCGGTGGTGCAGGTTCTGCGCGTGGCCCTGTGCGTCAGCGCGGCGGTAGCTGATGAAGATGCTGGGCAAGCGCGGCCTCTTTTTGCGGACGCGCTACAAACGGCGCGGCGCATCCATGCGCTGGTGCTGCACGCGCACCACGGTGATGCCAGCCAGG
>JANNMQ010000596.1:0-1519 GCA_031398045.1 Rubrivivax sp. | reverse complement strand
AGTTCAACCGCCAGCGCGTACTGAAATTCCCACAGGTGGCCCAGGCAGGTTTTGCCGGCAAAGCGGCCGCTGCGCACGGGCAAGAAATCATTGATGACGTTGGGGCTGTAGGCCGCCTCTTTTTCCTTGGCCTTGAAGGTGCCGCGCTTGAACTCGGACTTCAATATGGCCAGCAGCTTGGCGGCTTCTTCTTCGCGGATCACGTCGGGGCCAAACTTCGACCGGATGCAGATCGAATCCACCGTCTTGGGCGCCCAGGTAGCACCGAAGCCCAGCAGTTTGCAAAATTCCGACACCTCCTTGGCCGTGATGCAGGTCAGCGGCGCGTCATCGCCGCGGTCCAGCGAACGCAGGCAGTCAATCACATAACGTACCGCTGCAGAGACGGACTGCTGTTCGGTGAATTTCTTATTCGGCATGGTGTTTCCTGTGGGTTCAACAATGGCCGTCGACCGGCTGGCCACACCCTGATGGACAAAGGCCGAGAGAGGCCGAGAGAGGCCGGAAAAGCTTGCCTAAACCATCTCCAGCGCCAGTGCCGTGGCCTCGCCGCCACCGATGCACAGCGCCGCCACCCCCCGCTTTAAACCGCGCTTGCGCAGGGCGCCCAGCAAGGTGACCACGATGCGGGCGCCGCTGGCGCCAATGGGGTGGCCCAAGGCACACGCGCCGCCGTGCACATTGACCATCTCGTGTGGCAGCTTGAACTCATCCATCGCCGCCATGGTGACGGCCGCGAAGGCTTCGTTCACTTCCCACAGGTCCACCTGGTTGGCCTGCCAGCCGGCTTTGTCCAGCGCCTTGCGGATGGCGCCGGCCGGTGCGGTGGCAAACCACTCGGGCGCCTGCGCGTGCACGGCATGGCTGACGATGCGCGCCAGCGGCACAACGCCCATTTGGTGCGCCGTGCTTTCACGCATCAGCACCAGCGCGGCGGCGCCGTCAGAGATGCTGGACGCATTGGCAGCCGTGATCGTGCCGTCTTTTTTGAAGGCCGGTTTCAAGAGCGGGATCTTGTCAAGCTTGGCCTTGAAAGGCTGCTCGTCCCACTTCACCACCGTGTCGCCCGCTTTGCCAGCCAGCGTCACGGGCGCCATCTCCCAGTCGAAGCTGCCGTCTTCGTTCGCTGCTTTGCTGCGCGTGGTGGACGCGATGGCAAAGTGGTCTTGCGCTTCGCGTGTGAACTTGTATTTGTCCACACATTGTTCGGCAAACACGCCCATGGCTTTGCCACGTTCATAGGCATCTTCCAGGCCATCCATCGCCATGTGGTCAAACAGCTGTGCGGCGCCGTACTTCACGCCTTTGCGCGCAAACATCAGGTGCGGCGCGTTGCTCATGCTTTCCATGCCGCCCGCCACCACCACGCGGGCACTGCCGGCGGCCAACATGTCGTGCGCAAACATCATGGCGCGCATGCCACTGCCGCACATCTTGCTGAGCGTGACAGCTCCTGCACTGTGCGGCAGCCCGGCTTTCAGCACCGCCTGGCGCGCCGGGGCCTGGCCCTGGCCTGCCA
>JANNMQ010000594.1:0-2130 GCA_031398045.1 Rubrivivax sp. | reverse complement strand
ACCCTCATGAATCAAGAGTCCCCCGCGCACCCCCACCACACCCTCGTCCTCGAGCACGGCGCCTGGGGCGGCGCCTGGGTGTGGCGGCGCTTGCAGGCGCCGCTGCGTGCGGCGGGGCGCGAAGTGCATGCCGTCACGTTGACAGGCGTCGGCGAGCGCGCGCACCTGCGCCATGCGGGCATCGACCTCTTCACGCACATCACCGACGTGCTGGCGCTGATCGACGCCGAAGGGCTGGGCGATATCACGCTGGTGGGCCACAGCTATGGCGGCCAGGTGATCACGGGTGTGGCAGACCGGCTGATGCAGCGCGCGGCCGGCGGCGCCGTTGTGCGCCAGCTGGTCTACATCGACGCCATGGTGCCGGTGCCCGGTGAAGGCTGGGGCGACCTGCACCCGCCGCAGGTGGTGGCCGCACGGCGTGCAGCGGCCGCGGCACACGACAACACATTGCCGCCGGTGGACCCGGCGCACTTCGGCATCAGCGGCGCCGACCGCGACTGGCTGTTGCGCCGCCATGTGCCGCACCCTTTTGGCGCTTATCAGCAGCCGTTGCCTTTTGATGGCGACCGCTGGGCCGCACTGCCGCGCTGTTTTGTCGACTGTGTGCAGCCGGCCTACGCCACCATCGCCGAGGCGCGGCTGCGGGTGCGCAGCCAAAGCGGCTGGCGCATCGTGGAGATGGCGACGGGGCACTTTCCGATGCTGACGCGGCCTGACGAGCTGACGCAGCTGCTGCTGGAATTGAGCTGAGCAGTTGCGCGTACAGGCTGGCGGCAATGCCAGCCCAACCCACCTGCCCGGTTTGAGCGGATCCATCGTCATGCTCAGGACTCAAGTACACAGTGCGTCACGCAGCGCCCAGGCGCTGCAGGCGCGGCTCCATCGCCGCAAACCACAGCGGCGGCACCAAGGCCAGAAACAGGCAGCCCGCGTAACCCGTGGGCAGTTGCGGCCCCGGCAGCGGCTGCAGTTCGGCGTAGGGCTTCCAGGCGTGCATGTGGTGGTCGCTGTGGCGTTGCAGGTTGATGACCATCGCGTTGGTCAGCACCGCATCGGCGTTCCACGCGTGGGCCATGCCGAAGGGTTCAGGCCGGCCCCGGTGCAGGCGCCGCTGCAAGCCGTAGTGTTCGATGTAGTTGATGGCTTCCAGCAAGAACACCGCATAAGCCGCCTGCACCAGCCAGAACAGCAGCGCCCAGCTGCCCAGCACCGTGGCCAGCAATGCCAGGCCGGCTGCTTGCGCCACCACTGCCCACACCAGCGTGCTGCGCCACCAGCCCAGCCGGTGCTGGCGCAGCCGCTGCGCTTCCAGCTGCCAGGCACTGCGCCAGCTGCCCCGAAGCGTGCGCGGCAAAAAGCGCCACAGGCTTTCGCCGCGGCGTGCACTGGCGGGGTCATCGAAAGTGGCCGCGCGCGCATGGTGGCCGCGGTAATGCTCCACCATGAAATGTGCATACAGCACGCTGCCCATCAACAGCCAGGCCAGGCCGCGGTCCAGGCGCGAGCGTGCATGGCCCAGCTCGTGGGCGAAGGTGATGCCCTGGCTACCGGCCACACCGCCCACGGCCACACCGGCGGCCACAACGGCCAACCAGCCAGAAAAGGGCACGGGCCCGGCAAAACCTTGCAGCAGCTGGTGCAAGGTCAACAGCGCCCAAACCAGCAGCCCCGCCTGCAACAGCCCATGCAGGCGGGGCACCAGGCGATGCCAGGCCGTGGACGGCGCCGCAGCCGGCGAATGGGCCCACGCAGGCCACCTTTCAGCCAGAGCCAGCAACACCTGGGTACCCAGCATCACCGCCCATCCCGCCAGCGGCGAAACCGCCAGGCCGGCGGCCACCGCCAGCGGCAGCAACCAGGCCAACAAGAAGTGGCCGCAATGTTTAAAAAATCGGGTCATGTTTGCTTCTTGGGCCGGCGGATGCAGCGGCGTCAATGCCGACGGTCTGTCGCCGGTCGAGGGCGTGTGGCACCAGCCGACCCCTACACCACGTTCCCTCAAGCTTGCGCTGTCGTTGGGCTACCCGCCGTCGCGCTTCAGCCGCTCACTTTTCCAGTACACATCATCACCACCCAAGCCGTCCAGGTTGGCGCGGTTCAGCACCCGGGCCAGCACAAACATCAGGT
>JANNMQ010000579.1:0-3669 GCA_031398045.1 Rubrivivax sp. | reverse complement strand
TGCCCGCTGCCGCCTACCTGCAAGGCCTGGCCCTGGGCCTGTTGCGGGGTGATGCCCAGCCGCTGCTGCTGGGCAGCCGGCTGCGCCTGGAAGAACTGGCACAGGCCTACCAGCGCAACTTGGCTGATGATGTGGCGCGGCTGCGACTGCACCTGCAACAGCTGCACGCGGCGTTGCCCCTGCAGCCCGCCATGCCCAAGCCCAGCAGCCTGCTGTTGCGGCCCGTGGCCGAAGGGCGTTTGCTGGAATGCCTGACACCCAGCGGGCAGGCCGTGCTGCACAGTGCGGTGGCAGGCGGCGGGCATTGGGCCTGGCCGTTGCGGCTGGCGCATATCGAGGGACAGTTTTATGTGCTTCGTTGAGGTGGAAGTGGGTGTGAGGTTGACCCGCAGGTCGCCCCTGACGGAGGTCGGCGATTGACGCCCCAGCAGCGCCTGCACCAGGCCGGTGCCGCGGCGCGGCCTGAGCGCGCGGCTATGCTGCGGCTTTGGTCAGCTCTTGGAGTTTGTGCATGATCGTGCTGACTGTGCTCAGCTACAACGGAACAGCGGCCAGTGACCCGGCCTGCACCTTTGATGAACTGGGTGGCACCGTGGGCCGTGCCGACAGCAACCAGCTGGTGCTGCCCGACCCCGAACGCACCGTATCAAGGGTGCATGCGCGCGTGGTCTGCCTGGCCGGGCGCTATTCGGTGGTGGACAACGGCAGCAACACCATCAGCGTCAATGGTGTGATCATCGGCACCGGAAAGCCCTATCCGCTGACGCCTGGTGACCGCGTGCAGATTGGTGGTTATGTACTGGGTGTCAGTGCCGCAGCCGCTGCGCTCAGCAGTGACCCTTTTGCCGACCTGTTTGGCGACGCAGCCCTGGGTTTGGCGGCCCCCGCGCGCGCTGCGGTGCCTCATACCGCCCACCTGGTGGCTCAGGCGGGCGGTTCGCCGATGGCTGCGCCTTTTCCTGCGCCTTTTCCTGTGCCCATTCCTGCGCCCGTTCCTGCACCGTCCAGGCCCCTGGCGCCTGGATTTATACCTGACGACTGGGACCCCTTCTCCAAGCCGTCGGCCGCCGCCGCAAAGGCACAACTGGCGGCTCATCAGGCTGACCAGAGCCCGCTGTTGGACCTGCCGCCGGCACCGGCGGACTCTTTGGACGCCTTGTTTGGCCTGGGCAAGCTGGCGCCTGCGTCGGACCCATTTGCCGCCGCGGCGATTGACCCGCTGGGCAGTGGCGCGGGGCAGGCGCTGCAATTGCAACCCAACACGGCCGCGCACGCCGACCCGCTGATGTCGTTTGTGCAGCCCGCTGTGCCCGGCCCTGCCAGCGTGCCCGATCACGCTTCAGAGCTGCACACCCCCATGCCCTTGCCGCGCCCGCTGCCGCCACCGCAGGCCGGGTCTGCGGCGGCGGCCAGCGCAGCACCACAGCCCACCGCGTTGCCCGCGGGTGCGGTGTTTTCCTGGGACAACCCACCCGCCGAAGGCCGGGTGGTGACCTTGCCTGGGGTGCACGCGGTGGCGCGGGGGACTGCCCCCGCTGCAGCCCCCGCCATCACGGCCAGTAACCAACCTCCTGCTTCGGCAGCTGTTACTGGCAACGACGAACTGCTGCAGGCCCTGCTGCGGGGCTTGGACGCGCCGGGGCTGCGCCTGCAACAGCTTGACACAGCCACCATGCAGTTGCTGGGCCAGCTGCTGCGTGAAAGCCTGCGCGGCACGGTGGAACTGCTGGTGGCGCGCACGGCGCTGAAGCGCGAACTGCGTGCGCAGATGACGATGATCGTGCCGACCGAAAACAACCCGCTGAAGTTTTCACCCACTGTCGAAGTCGCCTTGCAGCACCTGCTGGGGCCGCCCACCAAAGGTTTCATGCCCCCCGCCCAGGCGGTGCGCGATGCCTGCGACGACTTGCGTGCACACCAGCTGGGTGTGATGGCCGGCATGCGTGCGGCGCTGGAAGGTGTGCTGCAGCGTTTTGATCCGCAACTGCTGGAAGCCAAGATCACCCGCAAGTCGGCGGTCAGCAATCTGATACCCACCGCACGCAAGGCGCGTCTGTGGGAACTGTTCCAGGAGTTGTTCGGTCAGTTGCAAAGCGAAGCGCAAGACGACTTTGACGAGTTGTTCGGCAAAGCCTTTCTGCGTGCCTATGAAGACCAGCTCGACCGCCTGCAGGGCGAACCGGGCCCGAACTGAAGGTCCCACATGCTGGCGCTCGAAGTGGCCCTGATCTGTGACCGCGGCGGTCGCACCTACAACGAAGACGCTTGTGGCCACTGGCATTCACAGCAGCAGCTGTGTTGCGTGCTGGCCGACGGTGCGGGTGGCCATGGCGGTGGCGACATCGCCTCCAAGCTGGCGGTGCAGGAACTCATAGGCCGCCTGTCCAGCCAGCCGGCAGCGCACGCCGAAGACCTGGACCGGCAGCTGCGGGCCACCAACGACGTGATCATCAGCCAGCGTGTGCCGGGCACACCGCAGCAAGACATGCACAGCACGGTCGTCTGCCTGGTGCTGGATTTCATGCAGCACCGGGCCTTGTGGGCGCATGCGGGTGACTCGCGCATGTACTGGTTCCGGCAGGGCCGGGTGGTGCAGCGCACACGCGACCACAGCCTGGTGCAGTCGCTGGTGGACACGGGGCTGGTGTCTGCCGCCGAGCTGCGCTTTCACCCCAAGCGCAGTGAACTGCGCTCGGCCTTGGGCATCGCGCCCGAAGTGCTGGAAGTCAGCGCTGGCGAGGGTGGTGAAGACGTGCAGGCGGGTGACGTTTTTTTGCTCTGCACCGATGGCCTTTGGGAGTATCTGGACGAAGAACGCCTGCAAGATACGCTGGCAGCGGCCCCTTCACCTGGCCTTTGGCTGGGTGAACTGGCCCGCCACGTTCGAGAGGAAGCCAGGCCCAAACCCAGCCATGACAACTTCAGCGCCCTGACGGTGTGGACGCGCCGGCCGGCGCTGCTGTCCTGAACGGCCCTTCACCGCGGCGCCGTCTTATTCGATGACCATTCATCCAGGAGGTCCACCATGGGCATGCAAGTTTGCATGGGTGCCGTGATGCAGTGTTCACAAGGCATGGCGCCCAGCTCGCTGATGCCCACGCCCAAGACAGTAACCACCAGCTACGTGATGGCGGCCAACATTCTGGACAACATTCCGTTTGTGAACATCTTGCCTTTTGCCATGTGCCGCAGCCCGGCCAACCCGGCGGTGGCTGCGGCCACCGCCGCGGCGCTGGGGGTGTTGACGCCGATGCCGTGCACGCCGGTGATACCCGCGCCCTGGGCGCCGGGTTCACCCACTGTGCTGCTCAACGGTGCACCGGCGTTGAACGACAGTTCAAAGCTGATGTGTGCTTTTGCCGGCGTCATCAGCATCAACTTTGCCGGCCAGGCCACCCACCTGATCCCGTAGCCGGGTGCTGCCCGAATCGGGCGCGGACCGGCGGGGCATCAGGACGGCGGCACTGCGCGGCCGATCTCGACGCGGCGGTTTTCTGGCGCATACGGGTCTTTGGCGTTTTTGGGCGCGTTGGCGCCCACGCCCACGGGTGCAATCATTTCGGGTTCCGCACCCAGTTCCACCAGATAGGCCTTCACGGCTTCGGCGCGGCGCTGCGACAGCACCTGGTTGGCGGCACTGGTGCCTGACGCATCGGCGTGGCCTTCTAT
>JANNMQ010000575.1:0-2713 GCA_031398045.1 Rubrivivax sp. | reverse complement strand
CTGCAGGTGGCCGATGGCGGCGTCGCTGCCCAGTCCTGCATAACGGCCCTGTTGATGGGGCAGCACACCGGGCATGCGGCGTGTGAAGCCGCGCACATGCAGTTCGTACAGCACGCTGTCCACCAGTGGCGTCTGCGGCGGGCGGTCGCCGAGCCAGTCAAAGGACTCTTTGGCCACCACGCGCGCCTTGTGGGCCCCCGCGGCGTTGTCGCGGGTGTCCATGTGCTGCGGATGCTGGCTGTCAGCGCCGAAGTGCGGGCCCTGCCAGTTGAAGCCACCGGCGGGGCTGACGATCTCGCGGGCCCAGGGGTCGAGCAGCAGTTTGTGCGCATTAAAACGGTGCCCGCGATCGGGCCGCCACGGGCCATGCACCCTAAAGCCATAGACCAACCCCGCCTGGGCGCCGGGCAGGTGGCCATGCCAGACATCGCCACTGCGCGCGGGCAGCGATGAACGCGCCACTTCGTGCTGACCGGTGTCGTCAAAGAGGCACAGGTCCACCTGGTGGGCGTGCGCCGAGAACACGCAGAAGTTGACACCGTCGGCCACAACGCTGGCACCCATCGGCCAGGGCTTGCCCGGCTGCAGCAGCGGCAGTGCCGACGATGCAGGCGTCCAGGAAGAACTGCCCATGCTGGCTGTGCCGTTGCTGTTCAACCGTTCCATGACCAGAACACGGTGGCCAGCGGCGGCAGATCCACCACGATGGACTGCGCGCGGCCGTGCGCCGGCACGGCTTCAGCATGCGCTGCGCCCAGCGGCGTGCCCACGTTGCTGCCGCCATAGTGGCTGGAATCGGTGTTCAGACGCTCTTGCCAGGCGCCTGCCAGGGGCACGCCGATACGCACGCCGTGGTGCACCACGGGCGCAAAGTTGCACAGCACCAGCATCATGTCGCCCGCACTGTCTTCGTGTACGCCTTTGCGCACGTCTTTGCGTACGTCTTTGCGAACGCCTTTGCGCACAAAAGCCAGCAGGCTGCGCGCGCTATCGGCATGGTCCACCCATTCAAAACCTTCAGCGCTGAAATCTTGCGTGTACAGCGCCGGACTGCTGGTGTACAGGTGGTTCAGATCACGCACCAGCCGCTGCATGCCGGCATGGGCGGGCTCGTTCAGCAGGTGCCAGTCCAGGCTCTGTTCATGGTTCCACTCGTTGCGCTGCGCAAATTCGCAACCCATGAACAGCAGCTTCTTGCCGGGGTGCCCCCACATGAAACCCAAGTAGGCGCGCAAGTTGGCAAAGCGCTGCCACTCGTCGCCCGGCATCTTGGTCAGCAGGCTGCCTTTGCCGTGCACCACTTCGTCGTGCGAAATGGGCAGCACGAAGTTTTCAGTGAAGGCATAAACCATGCCGAAAGTCAGTTCACCGTGGTGGTAAGGCCGGTGGATCGGATCGCGTGCGATGTAGGCCAGCGTGTCGTGCATCCAGCCCATGTTCCACTTGTAGTGAAAACCCAGACCACCCGCGTAGGTGGGGCGGCTGACACCCGGGAAGGCCGTGCTTTCTTCGGCCAGGGTGATGGCCTGCGGGCGCTGGCCGCCCACCACTTCATTGGTGCGTTTCAGCAGCGCGATGGCTTCCAGGTTTTCGCGACCACCCTGCGCGTTGGGTATCCATTCACCGGCCTTGCGGCTGTAGTCGCGGTACAGCATGCTGGCCACGGCGTCCACCCGCAAGCCATCGATGTTGTAACGTTCCAGCCAGTACAGCGCGTTGCCGACCAGGAAGTTGCGCACCTCGGTGCGGCCGAAGTTGTAGATCAGCGTGTTCCAGTCGTTGTGGAAACCTTCGCGGCGGTCGGCGTATTCGTACAGGTGCGTGCCGTCGAACTGGGCCAGGCCATGCGCGTCGGTGGGGAAGTGCGCCGGCACCCAGTCCAGCAGCACGCCGATGCCGGCGGCATGTGCGCGGTCCACCAGGCGGCGCAAGCCGGCGGGCTCACCGAAGCGTGCCGTCGGCGCAAACAGCGCCAACGTCTGGTAACCCCAGGAACCGTCGAAGGGGTGTTCGCTCACGGGCAGCAGTTCCAGGTGCGTGAAGCCCATGTCCAGCGCATACGGCACAAGCTCGCCAGCCAGTTCGTCCCACGTCAGCCAGCGGTTGCCGTCCTTGCGTTTCCAACTGCCCAGGTGGACTTCGTAGATGCTCATCGGCGCGTCCAGCGCATTCGCGGCCTGGCGCGCGGGCGAGGGTGGCGCGACCGGCGGCATGGCGGCCACGACGCTGGCCGTGGCCGGGCGCAATTCACTCTGCCGCGCATAGGGGTCGGCCTTCTGCGGCAGCAACGCGCCCGCGCTGTCGAGCAACTCGAACTTGTAGCGCGCGCCACTCAACACGCCGGGCAGGAACAGTTCCCACACACCGCACTCGCGGCGCAGCCGCATCGGGTGGCGGCGGCCATCCCAGAAGTTGAAGTCACCGACGACGCTGACGCGGCTGGCGTTGGGCGCCCAGACGGCGAAGGCCGTGCCGGCCACGCCGCCCATCGTGCGCGGTGTGGCACCCAGGATCTCGTAAGGCCGCAGGTGCGAGCCCTCAGCGAGCAGCCAGACGTCCATGTCCCCCAGCACGGTGCCGAAGCGGTAGGGGTCGTCGATGAGCGATTCGCTGCCGTCTTGCCACCGCACGCGCAGCTGGTACAGCCCGGCTGCCGCCGTGGGGCCCTCGAAGAGCCCGGTGGCGTCACGCAGTGGCAGCGGCCAGGCCCGCG
>JANNMQ010000539.1:0-4250 GCA_031398045.1 Rubrivivax sp. | reverse complement strand
GGCCGCAACTATGAGGACCATGCCAAAGAGATGGGCTTCACCGGCCGCGAGCCACCGTTTTTCTTCTTGAAACCGGCCAACACCCTGCTCGTGGTGAACGCCAGCGAAACCGGCCGCATGCCCTACCCCACGCTGACCAAGAACCTGCACTACGAAATTGAACTGGTGGCCTGCATCGGCACCGGTGGGCGGGGCATCTTGGCCGCTGACGCGATGCAACACATCTACGGTTACGCGGTGGGCCTGGACATGACACGCCGCGACCTGCAAGGCGACATGAAGAAGCAGGGCCGCCCCTGGTGCATTGGCAAGGCTTTTGACCACAGCGCGCCCATCGGCCCCATCACACCGGCCGCCCAGGCCGGTGAAGTCACCCAGGCCGAGATCGCGCTGCAGGTCAACGGCGTTGACCGCCAGCGCAGCAACGTCTGCAAACTGATCTGGAACCTGGCCGAGACGATTGAACACCTGTCGGCGGCCTGGGAACTGCAGCCCGGTGACCTGATCTACTCCGGCACGCCAGAAGGCGTGGGCCCGGTGGTGGTGGGCGATGTGATGGTGGGCAGCGTGGCTGGGCTGACCGAACTGCGGGTGCAAGTGGTCTGACGGCGCCGAGCTTGTTCGGGCCCTTGGGCCCGGCGCGGCCTGCAATGCCAGGCGTGAGACGGAGTCGCGCAGCGGTTTCTAGTCACACCTTCTCAAACCTCGGTAGCCGCAAAAGCCGCTGCCTGCAGCGCCAACACCACTGCCTGCACATGCTGGCGGTTGCGGGTTTGCAGCACCAGTTCCACTTCCACGTTCTGCGCCGACAGAGTGGAGAACGCACGCTGGTGGTGCACCTCGTCGATGTTGGCGCCCGCTTCGGCCACCACCGTGGTGATGCGCGCCAACACACCAGGGTTGTCGCGCGCGTGCACCTTGATGCGTGCCAGCCGTCCGGCGCGCACCATGCCGCGTTCGATGATGGACGCCAGCAGCAGCGGGTCGATGTTGCCGCCGCACAGCACCAGGCCCACTTTGCGGCCGGCGTAGCGCGCCGGGTCTTTCAGCAGCGCGGCCAGACCCGCGGCGCCGGCGCCTTCAACCAGCGTTTTTTCGATTTCCAGCAGCATGACGATGGCTTGTTCGATGTCGCCCTCGTCGACCAACACCAGGTCGTCGACCAGGCGTTTGACGATGTTGCGCGTGATCAAACCCGGTTGGCCGACAGCGATGCCCTCGGCGATGGTGCTGATGCCTTGTTCGTGTGTGGTGCCCTTGATGGTGTTGACCATGGCCGGGAAACGCGCTGTCTGCACACCCACGATCTGCATGCCGGGCTTGATGGCGCGCGCCGCTGTGGCAATGCCACTGATCAGCCCGCCACCGCCCACAGCAATGACCAGCGTGTCCAAGCTGGGCTGCTGTTGCAGCATTTCCAGCGCGATGGTGCCCTGCCCGGCGATCACATCGGCTTCGTCAAAGGGGTGCACAAAGTGCAGGCCCTGTTCCTGTGAGAGCTTCAGGGCATGGTCGCGAGCGGCGTCAAAACCCTCTCCGTGCAGCACCACCTCGGCGCCGAAGCCGCGTGTACGTTCCACCTTCACCATCGGCGTGTTCACGGGCATCACGATCACGGCGCGCAAGCCCAGGCGCTGCGCGTGGTGGGCCACCCCTTGGGCGTGGTTGCCGGCGCTGGCGGCGATCACACCCGTCAAGGCCACACCCGATTCGAGCAAGGTGCTCAGCTTGTTCAGCGCACCGCGTTCTTTGAACGACGCGGTGAACTGCAGGTTCTCGAACTTCAGGAAAACCTGCGCGCCGACGATCTGCGACAGCGTGCGGCTTTCCAGGCAAGGCGTTTCCAGCACCTGACCGGCCAGCCGCCGGGCGGCTGCTTCGATGTCAGTGAGCGAAACCATCGCCGCTGGCAAGTTAGGTCAAGCGGGGGTCAAGCAGGGATCAGGCTGTGCCGCCGACCGTGATTTTGTCGATGCGCAGCGTCGGCTGGCCCACACCCACCGGCACGCTCTGGCCTTCTTTGCCACACACGCCCACGCCGGGGTCGAGCGCCAGGTCGTTGCCGATCATGCTGACGCGGTTCATCGCGTCGGGCCCGTTGCCGATCAGCGTGGCGCCCTTTACCGGGTACAGCACCTTGCCGTTCTCGACCCAGAACGCTTCGCTGGCCGAAAACACAAACTTGCCGCTCGTGATGTCCACCTGGCCACCGCCGAAGTTGGTGGCGTACAGGCCTCGTTTGATGCTGTTGATGATTTCTTCCTTGGTCTTGGTGCCGGCCAGCATGTAGGTGTTGGTCATGCGCGGCATCGGTACATGGGCATAACTTTCGCGGCGGCCGTTGCCGGTGGGTTTGACGCCCATCAGCCGTGCATTCAGGCTGTCCTGGATGTAGCCCTTCAGGATGCCGTCTTCGATCAGCACGTTGCGCTGCGTGGCGTGGCCTTCGTCGTCGACGTTCAGGCTGCCCCGGCGGTCGGCAATGGTGCCGTCGTCCAGTACCGTCACACCTTTGGCGGCCACGCGCTGGCCGATGCGGCCGGCAAAGGTGCTGCTGCCCTTGCGGTTGAAGTCGCCTTCCAGGCCGTGGCCCACCGCTTCGTGCAGCAACACACCCGGCCAGCCCGGGCCCAGCACCACGGGCATCTCGCCGGCTGGCGCGGGGCGGCTTTCCAGGTTGGTGAGCGCGGCCGATACCGCGTCATCCACATATTTGATGATCATCTCGTCGGTGAAGTAGGCCAGTCCGAAGCGGCCGCCACCACCGCCGCTGCCCACTTCGCGCCGCAGCTCACCGGCCACGGTTTGTTCGGCAATCACGGTCACGCTCAGGCGCACCAAGGGGCGCACGTCGGCGGCGCGAGTGCCGTCGGCGCGTGCCACCAGCACCACGTCGTATTCAGCGCCCACGCTGGCCATCACCTGCGCCACACGGGGGTCCTTCGCACGCGCCAGTTTTTCCACCTTTTCCAGCAGCGCCACCTTCTGCGCGCTGTCCAGTGAAGCGATGGGGTCGGTGGTTGCATACAGCACGCGGCTCTTGGCGGTGTGCGGTTTGCGCGCCACCTGCACACGTTTGTTTTGCCCGGCGGCAGCGATGGTGCGCACGGTGCGTGCGGCTTCCAGCAGCGACTCCACCCCCAGGTCGTCGCTGTAGGCAAAGGCGGTTTTTTCACCCGCCACCGCCCGCACGCCCACCCCCTGGTCGATGCTGAAGCTGCCGCTTTTCACGATGCCTTCTTCCAGGCTCCAGCCCTCGTGGCGCGTGGTCTGGAAGTAGAGGTCGGCGTCGTCCACCTTGTGTTCGCTGATCAGCGCCAGCGCCTGCTGCAGCGTGGCTTCTGACAGGCCAAACGGGTCCAGCATCAGTTGCTGGGCAATGGCCAAACGTTCAAGGGTGGGTTCGCGGGAGATCATGGGGTCGGTTTCCTGGTCAGGCCAAACAGCCCGCGATTGTAGGAGGGGGGTGTTTGGCCCTGCCGCCAGCGACCTGAGCCAACCCGAACCAGCCCGACCCGGCAGTCCCCGGCAGTCACCAACAGCAGTCAATACGGCAGCGCTTCGCGGGTCACCTTCAGGCGGTAGAACTGCTCCAAGATGCTGGTCGACTGCCCTGGGGCGCGGGCCACCTTCAGGAAGATCGTCTGGTAGGTGTCATAGCTGGTGTTGTAGCGGGTGTCGGTGCCGGTGTTGCCGCCATACACGGTGATGCTGGGTATCAGCGTCTGGCCGGCCGCGTTCTGGCCGCTGAAGGCCATCTTGAACATCAGGCCGTTGTTCTGCAGTTGCACCTTCAGTGCCGAGCGCGGGGGCATCGAGACCATGAAGTAGTCCTCGTCGCCTTCACTGCCGCCTTCCAGGTAACCCCAGATGTCGACCGCGGGAATGGTGATCAGCTGCGCCTGTGCTGTGCTGTTGTTGGGCTCCGCCTCTTTGCGCCACTTGCGCGCTGCCAGCACCGCCTTTTCAGCATTCACGATGCCCGTGCCGCAGCCGGTGCAGGCGGTGGTGAAGGGTGTGGCGGTTTCTTTCATCAGCGTCTTTGCTGCGCCCATGCCCATGGCCGGGTTGACCGATGTCATCAGCGCGGCCACGCCGGCCACGTGGGGTGCCGACATCGAGGTGCCGGTCATCGCGAAGTAGCTGTCGGTCATCGCGCCCTGCGTGCCCGTGTTGTGGGTGGACAGCACGGCGCTGCCGGGTGCCGAGATGTCCACCTTGTCGCCGAAGTTGGAAAACGCGCTGCGGTT
>JANNMQ010000009.1:0-2390 GCA_031398045.1 Rubrivivax sp. | reverse complement strand
GCGCATCGCCAGGCCGCGCACCGGGTCGGGTTCGATGTCGTCCTTGGGCTTGAAGAAGTCGTCGGCGCCATTGAAACGGTCGCGAAAGACGAAGGGGTTGTTGAACACCGCGTCGACGTTGTTGATCATGTTCAGCACGTTGGGCGCCGTGTTGCCGGCCAGCAGCAGCGCACCGCTGTTGGTGGCGTTGACGATGCGGAACCAGGCGTTCATCGGGATCGAGAACATCGAGCCCGCCTGCCACTCGAAGACATGCTTCTTGGTGTCGCCTTCCTGCCAGACCTCGGTCGTGCCGCGGCCTTCGACGACCAGGTAAATTTCTTCATACATGTGCTTCTGCGCGTGCAGCGCGCCGGCCGCAGGCACCTCGACGACGAAGCAGCCCCACTTGGTTTCGGTGCCCAGCAGCTGGATGTAGTGGCCGCGACCGCCGGTACGTTTCCACGGGAACAGCGGCAGGTTCTGCACCTTGCTGATGCCGATGTCGCGAAACACGGGGATGCCCTCGCTTTCCATGAAGGCGTCGTAGGGCGTGGGCTGCTTCTTGAACGTGCCGAACCCCGCCTTCTTGTTGCCCGATGGTTCGTGCCAGTGGGTCAGGTCTTTGTCATGCGGCATGCTGTCTCCGAGGATGTCAACAGTTCCATATAAAGGAACGTTGTTCTTTTATTTGAACCGAGGCCCATTTGAGCATAGACTTTTGGCGGCGTCAAAGCGATTGCTCTGCACCCGCAACCGGCAGTTCAGACCGGTGTCTGTTCGTGATCAACCCGCAGCTCCAAGGAGACCTCTGGTGCGTGCACAACTGGCCGCTTTCTCAGGCGCTTCGCTGGCCGCGCTGCTGGCGGTGTGCAGCGCTCTTGCGCTGGCACAAACACCGCCGCCCAGCCCGCATGCGGCGATCTACGGCTACAAGGGCGCCGACCGCGCCGTGCGGCTGCTGGAAGGCGCGCGGCGCGAAGGCAGCGTCACCGTCTACACCTCGCTGGCGCCAACCGAGGCCACGCCGCTGGTCGAAGCCTTCGAGAAGAAGACCGGCGTCAAGGTCACCCTGTGGCGTGCCTTGAGCGACAGCGTCGTCAAGCGTGCGGTGACGGAAGCGCAGGCCAAGCGCCATGCCGTCGACGTGGTCGAGACCAACGGCCCCGAGATGGAGTCGCTGGCGCGTGAACAGGTGCTGGCCGAGTTCTTCAGCCCCTACCTGGCGGACCTGCCGGCCGACATCATTCCCAGGCACGGCCTGTGGGTGCCCGACCGGCTGAACTTCTTCGTGGTGGCCTACAACCCGAACAAGGTCAAGGCCACCGAGTTGCCCAAGACCTATGAAGGTTTTCTGGACCCCAAATGGAAGGGCCGCATCGCGCTGGAGGCCACCGACGCCGAGTGGATGGCCGGCGTGGTGAAGACCTGGGGCGAGGCGCGCGGCATGGACTTCATGCGCAGGCTGGGCGCCACCAAGCCCGACATGCGCAAGGGCCATGTGCTGCTGGCACAGCTGATCTCTTCCGGCGAAATCGACGTCGGCCTGACGGCGTACCACGCCAACGCACAGAGCTTCAAGAAGCGCGGCGCGCCGGTGGACTGGGCGCCGGTTGAGCCCGTCATCGCGTGCCCGCAGGGTATCGGCCTGGCGCGCCAGGCACCGCGCCCGCACGCGGCGCTGCTGTTTGTCGACTTCATGCTCAGCCCCGAAGCGCAAGAGATGCTGAGTGCCATGGGCCGCACGCCGGCCAGCACCAAGGTCAAGACCGACACCAGCGGCATGGCCTTCGTGATGAGCGACCCGGCCGTGACGCTGGATGAGGCTGACAAATGGCAGCTGCTGTGGGACAAGTTGTTCATGGGCAAGTGAGCCCGTTTGCGGCGCGCGGTGCCGCCGTGCCGCGCCGCCACAGACCGCGTCAGACGGTGAACGACTCGTAAGTGGCAGGGTGGAAGATCTCGTCCACCGACATCTGCCGTACCGACAGGCCCTGCGCGTGGTGGTGGCGAACAAAGGCTTCCAGCGTGCGCCGGCTGGCCTGCACGCCGTAGGCCCAGTAGTCGTCACCCATGGTTTCGCGCGCGGCGCGGAGCTGTTCTTCCACGAAAGGCAGCGTCACCTTGGTGGCCGAGGTGTCGGACAACTGTTCCAGTGCCCGGGCCTTGGCCGCGGTGAAGGCCTTCAGCACCGCGCCGGGCAGCCACGGGTGCTGGGCGGCGAGTTCCTTCTTCACGCCCACCACATGCATGATGGGGAAGATGCCCGTGCGCTTGAAGTAGTCCTTGGCGGTCGCCGTGGGGTCGTCGAAAAGCCAGCCGACGTTGGGGTTGCGCAATGCGGCGCCGCTGGGCGGGCGCGGGGCGATGAAGCCGTCGATGTCGCCGCGGTCGAGCATGTCGCTGATGGT
>JANNMQ010000803.1:0-1564 GCA_031398045.1 Rubrivivax sp. | reverse complement strand
AGGCGGCCAATTGTTCGCCGAGCGTTGGGGTGTTTTCCATGGTGTGTTTTCCTTGCGTGAGAAGAAAGGGTGGGTTCAGCGGCGGGCCGGCGCGGTGACGGCAAGGATCAGGCCGGTCATGGCTAGGGCCAGCCCGGCGGTTTCGGGGGCCGAGGGCACATGCCCCAGCACCGGCCAGGCCATCAGCGCGGCCAGCCCGGGGGCCAGCGCCGGGAAGATGGCCGCGCGGCCTGGGCCCAGCAGCGAGACCATCTTGGCATAGGTGAACAAGGTGCCGGCGCCGGCGATCACGCCCTGCACCAGCACCTCGGTCCAGAAGACCCGCGGCGCCACGGCCAGCAGCCGGTCCAGGCCCACCGACACGAAGTACACCGGCACGTAGGTCAAGAGCGCGGACAAGGACACCACGGCCGTGGCCAGCAGTGGGTCCAGGCGGTGCTTGCGCAACACGATGCCAAAGCCTGCCCACAACGTGCCCGCGGCCAGAAACATCACGTCGCCCAGCGCGGCACGGGCTGTGAAGCTTGCAGCGTCGACGCCCGACACCAGCACCAGTCCGACAAGCACCACGCCAATGCCCGCCAGCTTGCGCCGGCTGAGCCGTTCGCCCAGCTCCATACCCATCACGCTCATGGCGGTGAACGGGAAGACGGCCGCGTGGCTGGCGGGAGCGAACTGCAAAGCGCCGAACATCAGCAGGCCGAATGGCGTCCCTGCCAGCAGCGCCACCGCGGCCCACACCCGCCAGCGGGTGGTGAACTGGGCCGCGTCGCGCCGCCAGGCCCACCACAACACTGGCAGCGTCAGCACGCCGGCCACGCCGAAGCGCAGCACGGTGAGGTCGGGCGACTGCAACCCGTGCGCGATGCCCCAGCGGGCGAACACCGTGTAGAGCGCACCGATGCTGGCCGCGAGCAGCCCCACGGCCACACCGGCCAGCAGTTTGGTTGGGGCGCCGGCGGCGGTGGATGGGAAGCGCGGGGTTGGCGGCGTTCATGGCGGGCAATCCTTGCGGTGGTGGTGTAGATCAGTTCGTCAGCGCCGGAGCAGCGGGGAAGTCCACCGGCACCTGCGTTGTGCCGTGCAGGTAGTTGGTGACCGTCTTGTCGCCGATAACGACGATGACGTCGATCAGGTTCTCTTGGGTCCAGCCGGCGTCGAAGAAGGCTTGCAGGCGCGCCGGGTCGGCATGGCCGCGTTCGGTGGCGATGTTCTTCACCAGCTTGGCCAGCGCGTCGAGCTTGGCGTCGAAGCTGGCGCCGCCGCGGCGGATCTCCAAAGTCTGCTCGGGCTTGAAGCCGACCATGCCGCCGATGACGGTGTGGGCCGACAGGCAGTATTGGCAGCTGTTGACCTGGCTGACGACGAGGTTCACCACCTCGCGGGCCTTGCCGTTGATGCTGCTCTTGGCGTTCTGGAAGGCCAGGTAGTTGCCCAGCGCGTGTTCGGACAGCGCCAGCGTGGCGTACAGGTTGGGCACCATGCCCAGGCCCTTCTTCAGGGTGTCAAAGTAGGCCTGGTTGGCGGGGGACACTTGGTCGCGGGTGGGGACGTTGATGGTGTT
>JANNMQ010000485.1:0-4721 GCA_031398045.1 Rubrivivax sp. | reverse complement strand
ACCCGTCGCCGCTGACGCTGGGTGCCATCGCCTACCTGATCCTCTTCATCCCGCTGATCTGGCTAGGGCGCTGGGTCGAGACGCGGTTCGCGTGGAAACGATGACATGCAGGCCCTGATCGACGGCTTCTTCAACACGCGCATCCTGGTCGAGGCGCTGCCCTACCTGATGCAGGGCCTGGGCATGACGCTGCTGCTGTGCGCGGTGGCGCTGCCGCTGGGCATGGCCGGCGGGCTGCTGCTGGCGCTGGCGTCGACCTCGCACCGCCGCCTGCTGCGCTGGCCGGCGATGGTCTACACCGACTTCTTCCGCGCCTTTCCGCCACTGGTGCTGCTGCTGTTCATCGCTTTCGGGCTGCCGTTCCTGGGCTTCAAGCCGGGGCCTTTCATCGCCGTGACTTTGGCCTTCCTGCTCAACACCTCCAGCTACTACGGCGAGATCCTGCGCGCCGGCATCGAATCGGTGCCCGGCGGCCAGCGCGAAGCGGCGCGCTCGACCGGGCTGACACACGGCCAGAGCCTGCGCTTCGTGATCGTGCCGCAGGCCATCCGCAACGTCGTGCCCGACCTGGTGAGCAACACGCTGGAGGCCGTCAAGCTGACCTCGATCGCGAGCGTCGTGGCGCTGCCCGAACTGCTGTATGCGGCGCGCCAGGTGCAGTCCGTCACCTACAACGCCACCCCCGTCATCGCTGCCGGCCTGATGTACCTGGTGTTGCTGTGGCCGCTGGTGCGGCTGCTGTCGCGCTACGAGCGGCAGGCGGTGATGATCCGCTGACGCCCCGACCCAAACCCGACCAACCGCCGAGGCCTGACCATGTCGCAACGCATCCTGGTGATCAACCCCCACTCCACGCAGGCCGTCACCGACGGCATCGCGCGCGCGCTGCAGCCGCTGCAGCTGGCCGGCGGGCCGGTGTTCGAGTGCGTGACGCTGCGTGAAGGCCCGCCGGGCATCCAGAGCCAGCGTGACGTGGACGGCGTGGTGGGCCCGCTGACGCGGCTGGTGGCCGAACGCAGCGGCGACTGCGACGCCTTCGTCATCGCCTGCTACAGCGACCCCGGCCTGCACAGCGCGCGCGAGGCCACGCCCAAGCCGGTGCTGGGCATCTCGGAATGCGGCGTGCTGACGGCTCTGACGCTGGGGCACCGCTTCGGCGTCATCGCGATCCTGGCGACATCGATTCCGCGCCACCTGCGCTACCTGGGCGCGATGGGTGTGACGAGCCGCCTGGCGGGCGAGCTGCCGGTGGGCCTGCAGGTGACCGAACTGGCCGACGCCAGCCGCACGCAGCACAAGCTGATCGAGACCGGCCGGCTCCTGGTGGACGAACATGGCGCACACGTCATCGTGATGGGCTGCGCCGGCATGGCGCAGTACCGCGCGCCGCTGGAAGACGCGCTCGGCGTGCCGGTGGTCGAGCCCACGCAGGCTGCAGCCGGCATGGCGTTGGCGCGCGTGCTGCTGGCGCCGCGCGGCTGACGCAGGCGGGCAACATCGTCGCTCCTGCCGTTGTCGTCGCCGGCCTCTGGTGTACCGATAGCGCCCCTGACTTCCACCTGAATCGACTTCGCCCCGATGGACATCGACTTCGAGACCCTGACCGCCTACCAGCGCTACAAGCTGATGGCAAGCCTGATCGTGCCGCGGCCGATCGCACTCGTGACCACGCTGGGGCCGACGGGCGTAGTCAATGCAGCGCCTTTCAGCCTGTTCAACATGATGGGCGAGGACCCGCCGATCGTGATGCTCAGTGTCAACCGCCTGCACGACGGCGGCCTGAAAGACACCGCGGTAAACATCGAGCGCAACCGCGAGTTCGTGGTGCACCTCAGCGACGAGCCCATGGCCGAGCAGATGCACCGCTGCGGCGACCGCCTGAGCGCCGACCAGAGCGAGCTGGAACACGTGGGCCTGCACACGCGGCCCTCGCTGCGCGTGGCGCCACCTTGCATCGCCGAGGCGCCGGTGGCTTTCGAGTGCACGCTGTGGGAAACGCTGCAGACCGAAACCCGGCAGATCTTCATCGGCCGCGTGCTGATGCTGCACGCGCGCGACGGTCTCGTTGACACCGAGACCTGGCGCGTGCGCCTGCAGGACTACCACCCAGTGGCGCGATTCGGCGCCAGCTTCTACATCCGCACGCGTGACCGCTTCGCGATAAGCGAGGGCGCTGCGGCGGCACCGACCACGACGACGATCGACGAGATCTGATAGGGCCGGGGGGCCGGCGCCAGGGAAGGACTCGTTTCGGCTGAGCTGTCAAGGTTTGCCAGGCTCCTGGCGCACCAAGCGCTCCGCGAACCCATCCGGCATTGCAGGCGCCGACTCAACGGCCGGTCTACGAGGCGGCGAACTCATAATCCCGGCCATTTTGGAGAGCTCTCCATAAAGGTCGGCATTGTGAATTCGCGGGCACGCCGGGTAGCAGTCATTCGTGATGACCTCCGAGCCTCAGCCCAGTTGCACGGCCACGCCTTCGCGGCCAAAGGGAATCAGGCCGATCAGGTTTCCTGACTTCAGGCTTTCCACCATGTGCTGCAGCGCCGCGTCCACCTGACTGGCAGCCGGCGGCAGCCCGCTCTGGCCCGACAAGGCGGCAGCAAAGACCAGCGCCCAAGCGGGGCCTGCCACAGCGGCCTCGGCCGCCAGTGCGTCAAAGTCGGCAAGCGTTGCAGGATCTTTGTCGACGCACATCAAGGGCTCAAGCTCACCCGCTTCACCGGCCTCAAAACGGGCGCGCTGTTCAGCTGACGCATCTGCCGGCAGGCTGGCCCCTGCAAACACCATCAGCAGGCGCTGGGGTTGTGGTTGCTGGCGCGCCGCGGCCAGCAGGTCGTTGAAGTGACTGATTTCCATGCGCGGTAGCTTAGCCGTGATTGTTCGTCCGTGATCGTGGGCGCTGCGTCAGCCGCCATGCCCTGCGGGTGGCAAGGCGCTGTCAGCCACACTGCCCCACGTCACCGCACGCGGTGCAGAAGTCGCAGCCGTCGCGGTGGATCACGGTGGCGTTGCCGCATTCCACGCACACCTTGCCCGCCATCACGCGGCTGCGCTCGGGCTTGCCGGTTGCCGATTCGAGCACACCCATGCTGCGCAGCGGGTAACCCTCTTCGTTCAGCACACCCAGCATCGCGTAGCGGTGGATGATGAGCCGCGCCAGATAGGCCACCGTGGACGGCCAGGTCTGCTGGCGGCGTTCGCCATGCGGCAGCCCGGGTACGAAGGCCATGAAGTGGCCCAGCGGCTCGGCGTAGTTCAGCAGCTTGCGCAGCTTCATGCCGATCCAGGCCGGGTCGATGACGCGCATGTCCAGCGACAGCAATCGCGCCAAGCCGTCCAGCGCACGCGGGTAATTTCCTGAAAAACCAACGGCGCAGGGCCGCGTCACGGTGCTGCCGTCGGGGCCTGGCAACGTCACTTCCTTCAGCGTCAGCGTGAAGGCCTCGCCAGTGGCCGGGTTGTCGATGTCAACCGCCCACGCCAGCGTGCCAGAAGGCCCGGTGAGCGGCTCGGCGACGCTGAACATGGCATCCATCACGGGCGTTGCCGTGTTGCCGTTGCTACTTTGCAGCGCTTGCAACTGTTCACAACGCCAGCGGATCACGGCGGCCGTGGCCGCCACCACACCGGGGAACAGGCGGCGCTCGCCATGCGGCGGAAAGGGCATCTCGAAGGCACGTTCTTCGGCTACCGTCGCCAGCGCGTCCAGCTTCAGCCGCAGCCAGGCCGGGTCGTTGGCACGCAGGTCCATCGACAGCGTCTTGGCCAGCGCGCCCAGGCCGCGCGGCTGTTCGGCGCCGTTGACCCAGACCTCGAACGGCTGCGCCGGCCCGCCACCCGCGGCTGCCAGTTCGCCGATGAAAAGCGCAAAGTCGCCGAACGGGTGCTGCACCATGAAGGTCCAGGCCGGGTTGCCCGAAGGCAGCTCGGGCCGACCGGGCCAGCGCAGCGACGACAGCACCGGCGCCGGCAGCCGGTCCAGCGCCAGGCGGCGGTTGGTGCTGTCGAGTTGCAGCGGTGCGGCCGGTGGTACGGCGCCGGGGGCGGTGCTGGGTGTGGTGCTGAGCACCGAACCTAACACGCTGTTCGGACGGTAAGTGGCCAGCCCCTTCAAGCCCGATTCCCAGGCCTGGACGTACAGGTTCTGGAAGTCGGTGTAGGGGTAGTCGGCCGGCACGTTGACGGTCTTCGAGATCGCGGTGTCGATGCACGGTGCCACCGCAGCCACCATCGCCTCGTGCGCTTGTGCGCTCATCTCCAGCGCAGTGACGAAGGCCGGTGTCAGCGCAGCGGTCTCGCCGTACAGGTGGCGGTACAGGCGCCACGCGTGGTCTTCGACAGCGTATTCCTTGAAGCTGCCGTCGGGCATGCGCTTCTTGCGCGTATAGCTCCAACTGAAAGCCGGCTCAACGCCGTTGCTGGCGTTGTCGGCAAAGGCCAGGCTGATGGTGCCGGTGGGCGCAATCGACAGCAGGTGTGAATTGCGCAGACCATGGGTGCGGATGCGTTCGCGCAGCGGCTGCGGCAGGCGCGACGCAAAAGTGGCGCCGCTGAGGTAGAGGTCGGCGTTGAAGAGCGGAAAGGCGCCACGCTCGCGTGCCAGCTCGACCGAGGCCGCATAGGCCGCATCACGCAGCAGCGCCGAAATATGCCGCGCCATCGCACGCGCCGGCTCGGTGTCGTAGCGCAGGTTCAGCATCACCAGCGCATCGCCCAGC